>JAZQNZ010000065.1:0-4826 GCA_045627665.1 Oscillospiraceae bacterium | reverse complement strand
CAAGCGTGCATTCGTTGTGGCAGCCTCCTGTGCAAGCCGCGCAACACTATTTGTATCGTACGCAGACAACGCACGAACATATTTTGTCAAAAAGCCGTTAAAGGTCAGTTCTCTCACGGACGGCATCTCCTAACATACTCTTCATAATCTACCAGGAAATCCTGATGAACCCTGTCATTCAGTGAGCTTGCCTTTGCTTCATTCTCCGAGTGCGCCAGACGATCCAACAGCTCCCAATCAAGAGACTTGATCACGCCGGGATTCAGAATGTCCTGACGATCTGTCGCTCTGGATGAATGCAGCTTTGCGATCACGATATCCTCCAAGGATGCGCAGTAGAAATCTATCTTCTGGCTCTCTATCCGCAGCGGTACCAAGCGATCCTCATAGTTATACGGGAAGTTGTTAATATATGTCTGCACGTTGCAGTTGATATCGTATTTCTCAAGGAGGCCACGTATCTCCGCAGACGCATCCAGCACGTCGATGTCCTGTGTTGCTCTGGAAATGGTCTCAAGCAGGATCAGCGCACCGCCGCCGACGATGACCATGCGGAAGCGGCGGTCATCATCGTAAAGCAGCGAAGCATCCTCGTCCACGCGCTTCAGACGTTCGATCAGGTCATTCAAAACAAAATTATTACTGTCCATAATTATTCTTCAATATTGAATAATACTATTAATCAATATCTATTATATGAAAGATGACGCTTTTGTCAACCCCATCCGTTACCGATCGTGACGGGTTGGTTATCATTCAGAACAGAAACATCGTTGGTTTCTCTGGCATAGAAAAGGCAATGAAAAAGCTTTCACAGAATAAGATAAACCAGAACAAGTGTGAGAACCGTCATCTTCTCCAAATCACTCTTGGAAAGGTCATCAAACGGCATCGTAATGTCGAGATAACGCCCAATCGTGCGGAGATGATACTTGTAGTTGTTGATCGTTGATACGCTGATGCCCAAGGATGTTTTGGAGACGATAAAAGAAGTATAGACTTCTTCAAAAGTCTTTCCAAGATGCAGATTTGTTGTGATTTTTTGCTTCATAAATAGACCTCATCCCTATCTTCAAAATGTCGAAGTAGGGATGAGGTCCAACTCTTTTTTCAGATAAAGCAAAAACCCTTGAAAACACAAGGTTTTCAAGGGTTTTGGAGCTGCTGGGCAGATTCGAACTGCCGACCTCATCCTTACCAAAATAGAAAAGGCATATTTTGAAAATTGCGTGAATCGCTGAAAGTGTTGAAAAATCAGGATTTTTGTGTTCGTATTTTCTCGTTAAAATACGAACTTTTTTCTATCTTTTTGTATCTTTAGTAGTCAAATAGTAGTCAATACTATTGACAGAATGGATTGCAACAGCAATTGTGCCTTCCACATAGTATGTACCATTCTTAAACGAACAATTTGCAATATCACCTTCGGACAGTCGGGTAATATCAGCCGGAGGTTTTTGCAAAGGCATCCAGATCTTCCCGCATGAGCTTTGCTGCGGGATTGTCCCTGCCGCTGTTGAAATAGAGCCAGGTATCGAATACACAGTCTGCCGTCGTTACGTCCGAGGTCCACACGTTGGCAACGGTACTCAGCGGCGTGTGCTGCGGGACGATGGCGATGCCCTTGCCGAGCGCCGCCATGGTGAGCGCACTTTCCAGCGTCGGAACACGGATGATATTGACCTGCCCGCCGGTCAGCTTTTCCGCCAGCTGTCGGTTAAGGGCGAAGGAGCAGAACACCTCGTCGGCGTACGGCACCAAAAGCGTCTCGCCGGCGAGCATTTCCAGCCCGACGCGGCGGCGTGAGAGCAGCGGATGCCCCTCCAGTACCGCAAGCATCCCCGGAATGCGGAAAATGACGCTTCCCTCTGTCTGCTCCGGCAGATTCTGTAGTTCAAACGCGGTGAATACCAAATCGTAGCGCCCGAGCAGGGCGACGCGGTCATCGGTGTTGATCATGTCGACACGCAGGCCGATATCCGGGTATTTTGCGCTGAATTTCGTGAGGAAGATCATCAGCTGATCGTAGCCGGAGCTTTCCAGGCAGGCAATGCTGACCGTGCCCGACACGTCGGAATCCGGTGCGCGCAGGTGCGTCAGTGCCTTTTCGCTGTGCCGGATGAGGTTCGGCGCGCGGTGAGCCAGCACACGTCCGGCCTGCGTCAGATGCACAGCGTGGGTGCTGCGCTCAAAGAGCTGCACGCCAAGTTCTTTTTCCAGTTCGATGATATGCCGCGAAAGCGCGGACTGCGTCATGAAAAGCTTTTTTGCCGCGTTGCTGTAGTTCAGCGTCTGGGCCAGCACGAGGAACTCAAAGAGCCGTTCCGTTGTCACAGCGTCACCCCCTGACTGCTGAACCGGCGGAAGTCGTTCAGGAACTCCGTCAGATAGGGATTGGCGCAGTCGTGCCGATAAAACATATACATGGAAAACGTAAATTCATCGTCGCTGACGGAGACGGCCGCCGTGTTGGGCGGGATCATGCTGCGCAGCGTCCAGGGGCAGAGCGCCAGCCCCTTGCCCACCGGCACCATGACATAGTATGCGTTGGCGCAGACGTCCCCCTCGTAAACGCCGAAGGAGATCCCGGAACGGCGCAGCAGGGAAAGCTCACAGTCCCGCATGGCGGGCTCCGCCGTATTCGGGTAAAGGACGAAGCGTTCCCCGTCCAGATCGGCGGGACGGATGCTGGAACGGTTCGCAAGCGGATGACTCAGCGGAACCAGCACCAGCACCCGGGTGTCGTAAACGAACTCCTTTTCCACGCCGGGATACTGCAGGGCTCTGTCTGCGTAGGTGAAAAACAGATCGTAGGTCCCGTCGGTAAGGCCCTCCGCGATCCCGGCGGCGCTGTCGTCCAGAAAATCCAGACGGATATCGGGATAGCGCAGATTGACGGTGTCAAGATACGGCCCCAGCTTTGCCGGGATCGCAAAACCGGACATACCGATGCGGATGCTGAGGTCGCTGTGGCGCTCGGAGGCGTTGAGCCCGTCAAGGAGCTGGCGGTATTCCGCGTCTAGCGCTTTTGCGTCGGTGAGAAAGCGCCTGCCCGCCGCAGTAAGCTCCACCCGGTGTGCGGAGCGCTCCAAAAGCGAAACGCCCAGCTTTTTCTCCAGTCCGGCAATCCTGCTGCTGAGCAGCGCCGGCGAGATCCCCAGCTTTTCCGCCGCCTCCCGGAAGGTGGCTGAGGCGGCAAGCACGGAGAATTCTTCCAGTTTCTGAATATCCATATTTTCTCCTGAAAAAACAAAAATTCGGAATAACAATATGGATTGTAAATCAAAAATATCGAATTGTCAACGCTGTTAATTTTCTGTAAACGACCGAAATATCCGATATAGTTCTGCATATCAGAATTAACAGTCCAAAATAATGGAATAACAGATTTCGGGAAATTCGTTGAAAAGGCTTTTTCGCCGTAGTAATATAAAATAAAGGGGAATTATACCCCGATCAGGAAGAAATATATTTTTATATGGAGGACAAAATCATGAAAAAGCTGCTTGCGATCCTGCTCGTAGTCGCAATGGTTCTGTGCCTGTTCTGCGGCTGCGGCGACAAGAACACCCCCGCTGCAACGCCTGACGGCGGCACCACGGACGCTCCCGCTGCCAAGGAAGAGCTGGGCCTGATCGGCTTCTGCTCCGTCAGCATGAGCGAGAGCATCTACGTGCTCGAGGAAGAGGCCCTGAAGAACATCTTCGCGGGCAAGTGCGAAGTCCAGACGGTCAGCTGCGATAATGACGCTGCCACCCAGATCCAGCAGATCAAGAACTTCGTCACCATGGGCGCGGATATGATCATCATCAACCCCACCGATATCGAGGCACTGGGCGACGCCATCATCGAGGCGCACAACGCCGGCGTCAAGGTCTACATCAACGGCGCCACCAGCGATTCTCTGAGCGAAGAGTATTATGACTGCTGCTCTGTTTCCGACGAGTATCTCTGCGGCGCCTACGTTGCGCTGATCGCAAAGAACTGGATTGAGAGTCACAAGGACGTTCTGGACGCCACCGGCGACTGGGAGGTCGCATTCATCGAGTCCAGCCTCTCTGAAGAGACGCTGAAGCGTACTTACGGCATCGAATCCATCATCGAGCCATATCTGAAGGATTGGGAAGGCAACTATGTGGATGCCTCCGGCAACATCGTGGACGAAGCCGGCAAGGTCGCAAACCCGGCCTACTGCGAGCTGGCTGCACAGCACTATGCCGGCGTCAAGGTGGAGCAGGATCAGACCAACGGCGGTCTGAACGTCGGCAACATCCTGACCACCAATCCCAACACCCGCGTATTCCTCGCTTACAACTCTCTCGCCTCCACCCAGGGCGGCCAGTACGTTGTGGACAACTATGACGATCTCGACGCCTTCGCATTCTTCTCCGCGGGCGTCATGGGCAACGGGGCTGACTACATGGTCAGCGCCGTTTCCGACACCTCTTACGGCATCGGCGCTCCCACCATCATGCGCGGCGCCTGCCAGTTCGGCGTTTCCGCCGCCGGCGGCGAGGTTGCGGACTCCGTTGCCAACACCGCCTATGCCATCATGTACGGCACCGAGGGCGTTGACTACTTCAAGAAGAATCCGGACGGCATCGCCGCATGGTGGACCGTCGATGAGAAGTGGGGCAGCGGCACCGCTTACGTCGCCCACTTCAACATCCTCTCCGGCGCGACCGTGCAGGGCTTTGATCCCATCGCGGCGCTGACCGACGAGAACACCGTCCAGTACTGGAACAGCAAGGACGGCTATATCCCCGAGGAGACCGAAGAAGCACCCGCAGGCGCACCCGAAGGCCCTGCAGATGCACCCGCTCTGA
>JAZQNZ010000064.1:0-8311 GCA_045627665.1 Oscillospiraceae bacterium | reverse complement strand
AAACCATCTCGAAAGGGGTGGTTTTCATTATATCTCCTTTCCTACAAAATTGGTTGTACAGCAGGAGTAGCTACCTTCGGTATAATCAGGTCGGGCACTGTGGATCTGTACCTATTTCTCTGCAGCTTGACTGTTTTGAGGTGACTCAGACCACAGTGGCTTGCCTGCATTGGTAATCAGTTGGTTAACGCTTGACGTTTTAATTTACGTGAATACATAGGCAAGTCACCTCATTCCAGAAGCTTTGCGTAGGTTGCGGGCAGATGCTCGTTCAAAACCTCCGCCGCCGCTTTTCCCTGATCCTCTGCCGCCTTGCTCAGAAGATCCCGCAGCGGTGCAAAGTCGCTTGCGTCGGCGATGAGCTCCGAAGCATCCGAGCCGCCGCCGAATGTCACCGCTTCGCTGTCTTCGGCGCCGCTCAGCCCCTCCGCCCGGGAGAAGACCGTACCCAGCGCTTCCATCAGGGAAAACGCGGTGATGCCGTCGTCGCTTTCGCCGGCCTCGGTCAGACTGTGACGCACCGTGTAATAAGATACGATATCCGGCGCGATGGCAAGGAGCGTGTCTTCCACGCGCTGCGCACGCGCAGCCGCGGCGGGATCACCGCTCAAAACAATATCCGTACCCGCGCGCGCATACCCCCAGCCGGCAAGCGGCAGCCGCGGCACAACATCCCCGGGATTGATGACGTTGAATATGTTATCGTATTTTCCGTCGAAATACGCAGGACGCACCGTCAGCGGCGTTGCGAAAGTATAGACGTATATTTCTTCGGACAGGTAGCATTCGTCCAGAAGCACCCCGAGCAGGTTCGCGCAGGCGGCGCCGCGGCTGTGACCGCAGACGAGGATCTGCGGCATTTCCGAAAAGTCGATGAACTGCGTCACTGCCGTAAAAACATCCTCTGCCGTGAACAAAAAGTTTTCGGCAAAGGCGGTATCTTCGGTCTGCGAGGGGGCAAAGTCGAAATTGGAATACCACTCGCCGCCGCTTGTGCCGCGAACGGCAATGAGGTACTGCTTCTGACCGCTTTCCGTCCGCCGCACGCCGACGGTATAGGCGCAGGTATGGTCGGGGGCGTCGTCCGCCTTGTCAAAGTTTTTCTGCGCAAGCACCGAAAAGCCCGCCGCTTCAAAAAGCTGCGCGCTCTTTTCCGATGTGTGACCGGAGCAGAGCCCAAGCAGACATCGCGCGGTCTGACCGTCGTATTCATTGCTCGCGTGCGAAAATTCCGGCAGGATGACAGTGCCCGCTTCCGCGGACAAGTCAAGCGCCGACAGCGCATTGCCGACGCTGCCGCGTTCGGCGGAGACGCTCTCCTCCGCAGCTTCGTCCAGTCCCGCAATGATCGTTTGCGCATTTTCCGGCGCTGCCCCGTTCCCGCCTGCGCACGCTGTCAGGAATAACAGGCACAGAGCAAGCGCTACGGATGTAATTTGTCGTTTCATATTATCACCGGGGGCATTATAGCATATTTTCGAAAAAAATGAAAGCAGGACTCCGCTGCACCCCGGGGTGGAAAAACCGGGAAGAATGTGGTATAGTATTTTAAATACGCAGAGCGGAGGGCGGCGCAATGAAAAAAATCAGAATTACCGTGATGAAAACCGCGCAGTATCCGGACCTGATGGCGCAGTACGAAAACCCGATCGAACATACCTGCGATATGCGCGTTGGCATGACCTTTACCGCCAACGGCTGGCAGCGCCCGGAGGGCTTTTGTGACAGTGCGTGGCGCTGCATCGAGATGTATGTGATGGCGCTGGCACACGGCGGCGGAAACTTCTATGACGGCTGGATGAAAAATCCGAAATCCGCAATGATTTCCTGCGACGACGGGTTTCGCCCCGTCAGCTTCCTGCTGGAAGCGCTGGACGAGGATGCGGACTGAGCTTCAGCGTCCATAGCATACGGTTTTGACCGCAAACATTTTTCGGGAGGACGATATGAAACATACAACGAAACACGCATCCGGATGCCTGAGCCTGCTTCTGGCACTGTCGCTGCTGCTTTCCACCTGCGCGCTTGCGGCACCTTCCGCCGCGCCGGATGACCAGAAAACCGGAACTGATGACGGAAAACCTCGACGGCTTGATTCAAAGCCTCGAACTGACCAACGTGACTGCAGAGGATATGCTCGCAGCATTGAATAAGCTCATTGGCGATATGGTCAACATTGTGGGGAAAACTTACGACGAAGAGGGAAGGGCAATGCTGCTTTCGGCGCTGCGTGCGGACACCGCAAAGCGGATGCAGACGCTGCTCGGCGATGTGATCGACTCGCTGAGTGATGCGGAACAGATTCGGTATGCGTGGCTGAAGACGGAAGACGCGGCTCTGGCATTTACCGACCTTACACGGTCGGCACATATTTTGGTGGCTATACATCGGAAGCTCCGGGCGGACTCGGCCGGCAGCCCGATCCGAAACCGGAGCAGGAACAGACTCCGGAAACCGATGCACCCGCGCTGTTTTCGAGGACGTTGGAGAAACAGACTGCTTTGCTGCGGCCGTTGCCTGGGCGGCGGAAAACGGGATCACGCTCGGTACCTCCGCGACGACGTTCTCGCCTGACGCGGTCTGCACCCGCGCACAGGTCGTTACCTTCCTGTTCCGATACATGAAGTGAACAAAGATGCAGAAAGATACAAAACAGCGGGGCAGCACATTGCTGCCCCGCTGTTGCTGAACATACGGTATTTATTATTTCGCCTGCGCAATGATGACGCGGATGCGTCCGCCGGCAGGGCAGCCGAAGCTGTCATACCAGCCGGTGAGCGTGTAGTCGGAGGCGTTGACCGAGGAGAGCGAGACGGGATAGTATTCGCCGCTTTTGGTGAGATATACCTGAACATCCTCGTCCAGCGTGTATTTCTGCGTGCCGGCGGACGCAATCAGCGTACCGAGCTCGGTAAGCTTGACGGAGCTCAGCGCACGCATACTCTTGAGTGTACCGTCGCTGCCGCGGAGGAAGGCGACGCCGCCGACTGCAACCGGGTAGCGCTTGCTCTGGGACGGGAATGCAAACGGCATTCCGCCGGAAACGCCGATGTAACTGACGTTGATATTCATGTTAAATGTGGCGTCGATCAGATCGGTAAGATAGGCGTATGTCCAGACATCTCCGGTAACGTCATTCAAAATCAAATCGCTGATCGTTCCGTTGCCGGTCAGAACGTAGCTTCGTATGTTTTCGCCGCTTAGCGAGCATCCGGCGAGTCGGGACGGTTCGACGGCGGCGGTGTCGCCGTCTTTGGTCGTATCGAGGATCCGGACGTCCGGGGCAAACGTATAGTCGCCCAGCTTGGTCGCGGTCGAATTGACGCGCGCAGAGAGATGATTTTCGTTGAGCTGCTTTATGCTCACACCGTTCCCGGAGACATTGACGGAAACAAGCCGCCCCTCTGTAAAACTGACGGATTTATCCACCGTGAAGGATCGCTCAATGTTATCCGTGCATATGACGGAAACCGCAGTCTGCACGGCTGCGTTGCTTTCCGTCGAAACGGTGCTGGCGCAGCTCTTTACCACGCCGTAATAGAAGGTGTCTATCTCTGCACCGGTGAGTACGCCGACGACCGCATCATCCATACCGAGCAGCAGCGTGACATAGCCGCCGACTCTGCCGCCGCCGAGTGAGGAAAGGGCGAAGGTCGCGTCCGCACTGCCGATCGTGTAGGTCACGCCCGCAACGTTGACGGATGCGGGTGCACTGGCAGAGGGGAGCAGCGCCATGATCTTGCCGGAGGTGCGCTCCGTGTAGATCCAGACGGTGCGCAGACCGGCGTTGTAATAGTATACATCGTGCAGATTGAGAGAGGCGGAGCCTGAGAGTTTGCCGTTGCGGTAAACGGTCAGCGGTGTGAACGGCAGCTTTTCACCGCTTTCCGCGATGTACGGGCCGCTGAGGTTGTTTTTTGTGACGGAGGTATAGTCCACCTCGCCGGTCGCGCTCAAGGTGTAGCCAAGCGTCAGCGCATAGGGCTGACCCATGGGCGTTTTTGCGGTCAGGAGATTGTAAAAGAGCATTGCACAGTCGCGGCGCGTCATGGATTCGCCCTGTCTGCAGGTTATCTCGTCACGCAGACCGAGCGACGAAGCCTTGCTGAGCTGCGCCGCAGGCCAGGAGCCTGCCAGCGTGGAGGAGTCATAACCGAGCATACGCTCCAGCGCGGTGCAGGCTTCCTCCAGCTTTACGGGATCGTCCGGGTGGAAGCTGCCGTCCGTATAGCCGACGACCCAGCCCTCCTGTACGGCAAGGCGGATGTATTCACTGGCCCAGTGGGTGTTTTTGACGTCCTTAAACAGTGAAAAGCCGCTGCCGCCTTCCCCGATGGTGTCCTTGTATGCAGACGCCGCGACCATCATTTTGGCGAGCTGAGCGCGCGTGACGGGCTGAGTGAGATTCATGTTGCCTTTCTCGTCGCCCACCATGATCTCCAGTGCGCGGACGGTCTGAACCGCCTTGTCCTCGCTGCCGACGGCAAACGCGGGCGCGGCGAGCGCCAGCGTAAGCACCAGAGCGAGCAGAAAAGAAATCCGTTTTTTCATGGCATTGTAACCTCCGTTATTCATATCGCAGAGCGTCGATCGGATTAAGCCGTGCGGCTTTGCGCGCAGGCAGATATCCGAAAAGCACGCCGATCGCGGCAGAAATGCCGAATGCGACCGAAATTGCCCCTGCGGTGGGCGTTACGGTGATCGGCGTGTCGAGCAGCATTGTAACGAGCACCGTGGCAATGCGGCTGACCAGATAGCCCATTGCAATGCCGAGCGTGCCGCCGAGCGCGGAGGTGACCGCAGCCTCGATGACAAACTGCGAGAGGATCGTGCGCTCCTTGGCGCCGAGCGCCTTGCGGATGCCGATTTCGCGCGTGCGCTCCGTGACGGAAACGAGCATGATATTCATGATGCCGATCCCGCCGACGAGCAGAGAAATGCCTGCGATGATCGTCAGGACGGTGATCACGACGTTGATGAGATCGTTCATCATGTCAAGAATTTCGGTCATGCTGATGATGTTGTAGGCGTCCGAGTCGCGGAAAATGTCATACAGACCGTCCTCCACCGCCTTTTTTGCCTCTGCGGCACAGTCCGGATTTGCAATCGTGATGACATAGTTCGTAATGGTGCTGTTGCCGTTGGCACGGGCGGCGGTGGAATAGGGGACGAGGATGCAGTCGTCCGAGGTGCCCTCGTCCGGCTGGTCGTTTTCCGGCGCCATCACGCCTATGATCGTGTATTTGTTCTTTCCGACGCGCAGCGTTTCACCGATGGGATCTCCGTGAAAATAAGTATCGCTGACATAGGTGCCGATGATGCAGACGCTTCTGCGTTCGGAAATGTCGGCGTACACCAGCCCGCGCCCCTGCGCGATCTCATAGTCGTTCATCTGCATATACGTCTCGCTGACGCCCTCGGCAGAGGTGCGCTTGAGCGTTTCCGTACCGACTTTGACGCTGCCGGAGAGCGAGACCGAGGGGGAGATGTCCTCCAGATATTCCGGACAGCCGTCAACGATGGCGTAGAGGTCGTCCACATCTGCCCTGCGGGACGAGCCGCGCCCGGTCACGATGACGTTGAGCGTGTTGGTGCCGATGGCGGCAAAGCTGTCGGTCATGTAGTTCTGCATACCGTTGCCGAGACCGACGATCACGATGACGGCCATGACGCCGATGATGATGCCGAGCATGGTGAGGAAGGTGCGCATCTTGCTGGCAAGAATGTTTTTCAGCGACATGACAAAGATTTCGCCGAAGCTCATACCGCGTCACCTCCCGAAATGAGAGGCTGCACCGTAGCCTCCGGCGCGCGGGCGTCGCCGTCGTAAACGACTCTGCCGTCCTCCAGACGGATGATGCGCTCCGCCTGCTGCGCGATGGAGTTGTCGTGGGTGATGAGCACGACGGTGTTGCCGTCCCTGTGCAGATCCTTGAGCAGCGCCAGCACTTCGCGGCCGGTTTTGGAGTCCAGCGCGCCGGTCGGCTCGTCGGCGAGGATCACTGCCGGCCTGCCGGCGAGCGCACGGGCGATGGAAACGCGCTGCTGCTGACCGCCGGAAAGCTGGTTCGGACGGTGCTTCAGCTTGTCGCCGAGACCGACCTGCCGCAGCGTCTCCGCCGCACGCTCACGGCGCTCCCTGCGGGACACGCCGGCATACATCAGAGGAACCTCCACATTTTCCAGAAGATTCAGCTTCGGCAGAAGATTGTACTGCTGGAAGATGAAGCCCAGCATTTCGTTGCGGATCTCCGCAAGCTGGTTTTTATTCATCTGCCCGACGTCCTGCCCGTCGAGGAGGTAGGTACCCTCCGAGGGGACGTCCAGACAGCCGATGATATTCATGCAGGTGGATTTTCCGGAGCCGGACTGACCGACGATCGCAACAAACTCGCCGCGGTTGATGCGCATGGAGATGTGGTCGGCTGCGGTTACGGTCTCGTCGCCCATCGGATAATACTTGCACACCTCGCGGAATTCGATCAGCGCGCTCATCCTATGGGCCCACCTCCCATACCGCCGTTGGGACCGCCGCCGGGATCACCGCCCGCCATGCCGTACATCATGGCAAAGAGACTGGCTGCTGCGGTGTTGAGCTGATAGGCGACCGTGTCGCCAGCCTGCAGGCCGGAGACGACTTCCAGATAGTCGCCGTCGCCGATACCGGTTTTGACGGCGACATAGACATACCCTTCGGGCGCCGGCTGCTCCAGCGCGTTGACGGCGCTGGGGGAGTCTGCGGTGATCAGCACGGTACCGCCGCGATTCAGGGCCGCCGCGGGAATGGCAAGGACGCTGTCTGCATGGTCAACGGTGATCTCCGCGTCGGCGTTCATACCGGGGAGCAGCCCGTCAAAGCTGTTGATGCGGACGGTAACGGGATAGCTTGTCGCCCCGCCCACGCCGGTCGTTCCGACGATGGAGACTTTGGTGATCTCGCCGTTGTAGCTTTTGCCTTCAACCGCATCCGCCGTGACGACGACTTTCTGCCCGACGGCGACTTTGCTGATGTCCAGCTCGTCGATGTAGATGATCATTTCCAGATAGCTGAGGTCATAGATGATGCAAAGCGGGTGCCCGACCTCCGCGTTGTCTCCGACCTTGTACTGCTTATCGACGATGGTGCCGGAGATGGGCGAGGTGATCGTATAGTTGTCGAGCTGATTCTGCGTGCTGTCCATGGAAAGCTGCGCATTGCGGAGACCGTCTGCGGCGTTCTGCAGGGTATCGCGCAGATTGTCGCCGCCGAGCGTGACGAGGATCTGATCTTTTGCAACGGTTTCCCCCTCCTGCGCGCTGACCGCGGTCACGGTGCCGGCGGCAGTGGCGGTCACGACGGACTCGGCGTTGTATGTAAAGGTGCCGGGGGCGGAGCAGCCGAGGCCGGGGATGCTGGCGGGGGGATTCTGCATCGCACTCAATCCGCCGGGATTGGCAACGGCGATGCGGACGTTGCGGGTGATGGTGTTTCCCGTGCCGACAATGTCGCTGCCGGAAACGCTGTCCACCGTGCCGTACAGCGTCTCAAAACTGCCGTCCAGCGTGACCTCGGCGGGCTGACCGACATAGAAATTCAGCGCGTCGTCCGCAGGGAAGGGGACGGTCAGCAGCATGGTGGCGCTGTCGCGCAGAACAGCGATCTGCTGTCCCATGTTCACCTCGTCGCCGAGCTTGACCTTGAGGTCGAAAAGCTGACCGTTGATATTGGAACGGATGTAGCAGTTGTCGGCGGCGTTGGCATAGCTGCGCTGCGCCTGACCGAGCGAGATCTGCGAGCGCTCAATGTTGTTGGCAACATCGCTGCTGTCGATCTCAAAAAGAACAGTGTCCTTTTCGACAACGTCGCCCTCTTCAAAGCCTGCCGCAAGCACTTCGCCCTGCACCAGAGCGGTGACGGTGTAGGAGTTCGCGGGCTTGAGTGCGCCGCTGCCGCTGAGCGTTGCGGTGATGGAGCGGTTCTCCGCCTGCGCATAGAGATAGTCCGTCTGGATCGCGGCAACCGCTTTTTTTGTGAGGATCACGGAGCGTACGATCAGCGCGGCGATCGCCAGAACGATCACCAGAATGATCCATCTCCAGACCTTCCTTTTTTTCTTCTTCGGCTTCTTCTCCGGACGCGGCGCCGGCTTTGCGGCTGCGGGTGCCGGAACGGGGGCGGCGCCGGCTGCTTTTTCGGGCACGGCGTCGGTGCCTTTTTCAACAATGGATGACATGAATTCGATTCCTCCTGCCGGATATACAAATCAATGATTTTTTATTATAGCACAACCGCTTTGGCATTTGTTTGAATATGGTGTAAACATTTTTTAAA
>JAZQNZ010000063.1:0-4052 GCA_045627665.1 Oscillospiraceae bacterium | reverse complement strand
ACTGGGCGACAGCGTGGACTATTCCGTTGTGGACGTTGTCACCGGGCCGGAGGAGCTGATGGAGCTGCGGCGCGAGGTCGCCGGCGTTTTCGTTAGTGAGGACGTGAAGAGCTATATCGTGGATCTTGTGCAGCGGACGCGCGAAAGCGCGCTTCTGCGTGCCGGCGGCTCACCGCGCGCATCCCGCTGCCTGTATCAGGGTGGCAAAAGTCTGGCTGCCATCCGCGGGGGCAGCTATGTGACTCCGGAGGATATTGAGGATATTTTCCTGCCCGTGCTGGCGCACCGTGTTGTTCTGACGAACGAGGCGCGCTTCACTAAAAAGACCGAGAGGGACATTCTCTCCGCGATCCTTGCGGAGACACCCGTTCCGCCGGAAAAGGAACAGATGTTCAGCCATGAAGCAGGGAAGTAATCTGACAAGTCCGGTGGGGCTTTGCGTTCTTGCCGTGCTGACCGGCGCGGCGGCGTATTTTCGCATTCCCGCGCTGGAGGCGTTTCTTGCCGCGGTGCTGCTGCTTGCGGCAGCGGCCTTCGTATGGGGGCGGCGCGCACTGAAAAAGCTGCGCGTGGAGCTGCACGGCGGCGACCGCTGCGGTTTTCCCGGTGAGATCCTGGAAGCGGAGGGCAGCGTCTGCAATCAAAAGCTGCTGCCGCTGGTTTGGCTGGAACTGCGCTGGCCCGGTGCGGCGGCGCGGGGACTTGCGCCGGCGGAGCCGGAGACGGAGAACGCCGACGACGGCACGGCTTCCGAGCTGACGGAAAATTTTGCGTGGCTGATGCCGCACCAGACGCTGCACTGGAAGCAGCGTGCGCTGGCGGTGCGCCGCGGAGCGTATCCGCTGCGGCGCGTGGCACTCTGCTCCGGCGACGGATTCGGACTGTCAGTTCACAGCGAGACCGTCCGCGCGGAGGGCGGGGCGCGCTTTGTTGTGTATCCCGCGCTGATCCCGGTGGAGCCGGGGGCGCTGGTGCGTGTTCTGCGGGAACTGGAGCGGGCGAAAAACGGTATGTTCACCGACCGGACGCTGCTGGCCGCCGTCCGCGACTGGCGCGAGGGCGACAGCTATCGTGACATCAACTGGCGCGTGCTTGCCCGCACGGACGAGGTGCAGGTCAATGTCCGGGAAAAGCTGGACGCACGGCGGCTGTGTCTTGTGCCGGATCTGGACAGCTTTTCAAAGCTGGAAGAGAAGACGGTGGACGGCGTTGTGAAGCAGGTGCGGCGGGCGGACGGCGAAGCGCTGGAACGGATGCTGTCGCTGGCGGCGTCGCTCGTCACGGAGCTCGGACGGCGCGAGGTGCTCTGCACGATGATCGTTCCGGCATACGGGAGGACGGCGGCGCGCGTCGTGATTCCCGAACAGCGGGAGGGGCAGGAGACACTGCTGCTCACCGCCCTTGCGGAGATCGACTATGACGGGCAGGAGGTCACGCTGCCCTTTGCGGAAATTCAGGAGCAGCACCATCTGCTGGGGCAGGTGTTTGTGCTTTCGCGCAGCATGGAGCGCGCGGCGTGGCATGATGATCCCGCTGCGGCCGAGGCGCTGGGTCTGCTGCGCATTTTGCAGGAGGCCCCGGCCGAGGGCGGGGCGTCGGAGGGAATTTTTACGGAGACGGAGCTTTGCGCCGTATGAAACGATCAACGGAATATCTTGCCGGCGCTGCCGCCGCTGCATTTATGACGGCGCTGCTCGGCTGGCTTTTTTGCCTGACACAATTCAAAAACGGTTTCACGGCGATGACGATGCGGTTTCTTCCGTTGACTGCTGTGCTGCTGGTCATATATTTTGCGGACTGTCTTCTGCTGCGGCGGGAGATCTCTGTCGCCGTTTATGCCGCGCTGCAGCTTGCGTTTCTCGCTGCGGCGGAGGTGGTGCTGACGCGCTGCGTTGCGGTCAGTCCGGCAAAGACCGGCACGCTTGTGCTGATGGGATTCTTTTACGGCTGCATGGCGGCGGAGATGGCCGTGATCGCCTATGCTCCGTCGAAGGAGAGCGCGGTGGTCATGCGCTTTGACCTCTCCGCTGCGATGACGGCGCTGCTGCTGGCGGGAGCGCACTATTTTGAGATCCCTGCGGCACACGACGCTCTCATCATGTGCATTGTGTCACTTGCGGCGGGACTGCTTGCGCTCGTTGCTGTCCGCGCGGGAAAGACCGGCACGGCAGGTGCGGTGCGCGGCAGCGGCGCGCTCGGCGCGCTGTTCCTCGCGGGTGTGCTTGCGGCTGCGGCAGCGCTGGCGGCGCTCATCAGCACTGTGTTCGCCGACGGCGTGCGCAGCGTGTCCGAGGGCGTGGTACACGTCGGCGGAACGGTCGTTTCTGCCGCCGGAAAGGGGCTGAAGTGGCTCTATTTGCTCGTCGAGCGGCTTTTCATATGGCTGAGCCGCTTTGCCAAACCAGTGCCGCCGGAGCTGCCGGCGGAGGATGCGGCGATGGAAATGGGCAGCGGGAGCGCGGAGGAGGTTTTACCGCATTTTCCCGTGCCGCCCTGGGCGGGCGCTGCGGCGATCGTGCTGGCGTCGCTGCTGGTAATCGCCGTGCTGCTTCTGCTGCGTCGGCACCGAATGGGACGCGGTGCGCTGCGGATTCAGAGAAAACAGACGACGGTCAAACGCGAAAACGGTTTTTCTGCGGCAGTGCGCGCTTTGTTTTCAAGGCTGCGGGCAGCGGCGCGGTTTCGCGCGGACTGCCTGCGGTATCGGCGCAGCGCGGCGGGGCTGCTGGTGTGGTGCCAGCGGAAAGTGCCGCGCGCGGAGCGCAGGCGCGACGGCGAGAGCGGCGAGGCGTTTTTGCGCCGGGTCGCCGAAAAGGACGGCTGTGACAGACTTTGCGAGCTGGCGGAGCTTGTTGAACGGCAGTTTTACGGCAGCGGAAGCGGCACGGCAGTGTCTGCGGAGCTGTATCGCTGCGTGCGGCACATGAAGTTTACATAATTCAATATGCTTCGAAAAGCAAAACAGCACCGGACGGCTGCGCACATAATGCGCGGCGTCCGGTGCTGATCGTTTCAGGGGAAAAAACGGGGAACGGGGAAAAAACTTGCGGAAAGCGGGCGGCAGCTACGCGGCGGCATTCCGCGGAGTCAGCGGCTCTGACGCAGGACTTCGAGCAGGAGCGCCCATGTCCGCTGCACGCTGGAGATGCCGAGACGCTCGCGTTCAGTGTGGATATTCGGGATGTCCGGGCCGAAGGAGACGCAGTCCAGACCGGGGATCTTTTGCGCCAGAATGCCGCACTCCAGACCGGCGTGGATGGCATCAATGCGCGGCTCCGCGCCGTACTGCGCGCGGTAGACCGAGATCATGCGCTCACGCAGCGGCGAGACCTCCGGGTACTCCCACGCGGGATAGACGCCGCTGACGGAATATTCCGCACCTGTGACCTCTGCGATGCAGCGGAGACGATCCAGCACCTTTTCCTTGCGGGAATTGACGCTGCTGCGGACACAGAAGCTCATGGAGGCGTCTGCGTCCGTCAGGGAGAGCAAGCCGAGGTTGAGACTGGTTTCCGGCAGACCGGGGATTGCGCGGGACATGGCCTGAATGCCGTTGGGTACGAGTGTCAGCGCGCGGACGATGCGCTGCGTATCCTCAGCGGTCAGCGCGTCGGCGGCGGTCGCTGCGGAAAACGACGCGCGGACGGCAAGACCGGGTTCGGCGGTGGAAAATTCACTGCGGAAGACGGCAGCGTACGCTTCGATGGTTTGCAGCGCGGCGTCAAGGTCGGCAGGAGCGATGCAGACCTCCGCACGGCAGAGACAGGGAATGGCATTGTCCGCCGTGCCGCCGGAGAGGGAGATAAGGCGCAGGTCGGTCACGCCGCTGAGGGCGCGCAGCAGGCGGCCCATGAGAATGTCGGCGTTGGAGCGGCCCTTGTCGATCTCGGTGCCGGAGTGCCCGCCGCAGAGACCGTGCACGGTCAGACGCAGCGGCAGGGCGGCGATGCGCCCACGCCCGGGCGTCCAGCGAAGGACGGCGAGCGCGCCGCCGGCGCAGGAGACGGTGAAAACGCCTTCGGCCTCGGAGTCCAGATTCAGCATCGTTCTGC
>JAZQNZ010000062.1:0-8397 GCA_045627665.1 Oscillospiraceae bacterium | reverse complement strand
ACCGATTTCGGACGACAAGATCATCCGTCTCATGATGCAGTACGGCAGCTAAGCGTCCGCCGCATGAAAAAACCAAAACGTTCAAATATCAATCGGAGGCGGGATCTCTCCCGCCTCCGATTTTCTGTACCTTCTTATCTTCTTTTCCGGATCAGCCGGGCAGAATCGCCTCAACCTCTGCGCGCGCCGGAACGGAAGAGATCCCGCCCTGGCGCTGCGTGGAAAGGCTCGCCGCGCAGACGGCATAGCTTCCCATCGCGTTCAGTTCCTCCGCCGACAGTGCTGCAGGGTGTTTTCCACGCTCCAGCAGCCATGCTGCCGCGCTGCCGCCGAAAATATCGCCCGCGCCCGTGGTATCCACCGGGGAAACGTCCGGCGGCGTCACGCGGACGCAGCCGTTCCGGTTCGCCAGAAGGCATCCCTTTGCGCCCAGCGTCACCATCGCAAGGGAAACGCCGAATTCATCCAACAGTTTTTCCGCCGCCGTTTCCGGCGCGCACTGCCAGAGAAACGCCGTCTCTTCGTCGCTGAGCTTGACAATATCCGCCTGCGCCAGTCCCCACAGCATCTGCCCGCGCGCCGCTTCCGCGCTGCGCCAGAGCGGACGGCGCAGGTTCGGGTCGAAGGAAACGAGTTTCCCCTGCGCCTTTGCGTGCGCGAGCGCATACTGCGTCGCGCTTCTGGAAGGCTCATCGGTCAGGCTCAGTGTCCCGAAGTGAAACAGCTTTGCCTCGTCGATCAGGTCAAGCCGTACCTCCTCCGTGCGCAGCAGCGTGTCCGCGCCCGGCTTGCGCGCGAAGCTGAATGAGCGGTCGCCCGCGGCGTCCAGCGTAACGAAAGCCAGCGTCGTAAAACTGCCGCTGTCGCGGATAAGACCGCGCGTATCCACGCCAATCCCCTCCAGCGTTCTCTCCAGCAGCGCGCCGAAGGCGTCGTCTCCGACCTTGCCAAGGAACGCCGTCGTCGCGCCGTAAGCCGCTGCCGCTGCAAGAAAATTGCAGGGTGCGCCGCCGGGGTGCGCCGCAAGAACGGGGTATCCGTCGCCATCGGCGGAAACAGGGGCGAAGTCGATCAGCAGTTCGCCCAGAGCCACAATATCCGCCATACGCCTCATGCCTCCGGCGCTGCGGGATACTCGTTGCAGAGCAGACGGTAGGGCGGTTCGTCCTCCTCAATGGCGGGAAAGCGCCCCACCGGCGGGTTGAAGCGGTTGTCGGTGTTGTCGTCGTTGCACTGGCTGACCTCGCCGAGCAGCACCGCGCCCGTACCGGGCTTCGTCTCAAAATCGTGATAAAGATACGGCGGTATGGAGATGCTCTGTCCCGGCTCCAGCGCCACCTGCGCACCGGCAGTGACCGTCATCTCGCAGCCGTCCACGCGCACACGCACATCGTTTTCGCAGTCAAGGGACTCGTCCGGCAAAGAGTTGAACACGCGGATGAGCACCGTTCCGCCGCCGCGGTTGATGATGTCCTCCATCTTGCTCCAGTGAAAGTGCATGGGAGAATACTGCCCTTCACGTAGATACAGCAGCTTTTCCGCATAGGTTTTGGCGTATCTGTCGCGCAGTTTCAGGTTGCCGTTGCGCAGCGTGATGAGGGAAAAGCCCACCTTGTCGAATTCATTCTGACCGTAGTCGGTGATGTCCCAGCCGAGCATATTGTCGCGGATCTCGTCATATTCATGTCCCTTCTCCGCCCATTGTTCGGGCGTAAAGCCGCAGAACGGCGGCAGGGGAAACCGACAAGTGCGCACCATTTCCTCCATCTCGCGCAGCGCGGCATTGATCTCGCTTCGTTTCATTGATTTGCTCCTCCGTCCGCGCAAAGTCAATCCGTTGCCCGCTTTCGGACAATATCGGATTTACAGGATATGCACCGCGTCCGGTCGGTAGGAAAGGAAGCACTCCTCGCCCACGGCATAAACGCGCTTGTTTCTGGGGTCATACTCGGTCAGCTTGACCAGCGTATCGCCCACCATGACGTGATAGTTCTGATAAGCGCCCATGAAGCGGCTCAGCACAACGCGGCAGGGCAGACCGTCCCCGTCCGCAAGCACGGCGCTTTCCGGACGCAGAACAACGGTGTATTCCTGCCCGTTCTCCATCCCCTCGCGGCCGAGCATCCGGGAGGGCGTTCCGTTGATGTCCAGCGTCACATAGTCGCCGTCGCGGCCGGTCATAACGCCCCTGAGGAAGTTTGCCTCGCCGATAAAGTCCGCAACGAACTCGTTTTTCGGGCGGTAATAGATCTCCTCCGGCGTACCCATCTGCTCCACAACGCCATTGCGCATAATGATGATCTGATCGGACAGCGCCATAGCCTCGCTCTGGTCATGGGTAACGTAGATGGCGGTGATGCCGACCTCCTGCTGGATGCGGCGGATCTCGGTACGCATGGAAACGCGCAGCTTTGCGTCCAGATTGCTGAGCGGCTCGTCAAACAGCAGCACGCTCGGCTCGATGACAAGGGCGCGCGCCAGCGCAACGCGCTGCTGCTGACCGCCGGAGAGCTGGTTGGTCATGCGCTCTTCCATGCCGGTCAGCTCCACAAGATCGAGGATGTGCATGACGCGGCGGCGGATCTCGTCCTTCGGCACCTTGCGGAGCTTCAGACCGTAGGCAACGTTGTCAAACACATTGTAGTGCGGCAAAAGCGCATAGCTCTGAAACACCATGGCGGTGTCGCGCTTGTTGGGCGTGAGGGCGTTGATCGCCTCGTCGCCGAGAAAAACATCGCCCTCGTCGGGGCTTTCAAAGCCCGCAATCATGCGCAGCGTGGTCGTCTTGCCGCAGCCGGAGGGGCCAAGCAGTGTGACAAAGCTGCCGGGCTCGATGGTCAGGGAGGTATCATGGACGGCATAGAATTCCTTGCCGGTCTTGGGGTCATGATAGATCTTGGAGATATGTTCAAGGCGAACGCCCTTTCTTGTCTTTTCCATTGCTTAGTCCTCCTTAAGCTTCTTGCTGGTGCCGAAGCGATTCATCAGCAGATTCATCAGCAGCACCGCGCCGTAGGTGATGACGATCAGGATCGTCGCAAAGGCGCAGGCCAGCGAGTAGGAGCCCTTTTCGGCAAACTCGTTGATCTGGACGGTGATCAGCAGGAATTGCGGCGTCACCAGAAGGATGATGGCGGAAATTGCGGTGATGCTGCGGACAAACGCCGTGACAAGGCCGCTGAGGAAAGAATCCTTGATGAGCGGCAGCGTAACGGTCATAAACACCTTGAAGCTGTCCGCACCCATGTCGTATGCGGATTCCTCGATGGATTTGTCGATCTGCCGCAGCGCGGAGATTCCGCTGCGCGTGCCGGTGGGCAGAGAGCGCACGACGAACACGATAATGAGGATCAGCCCCGTGCCGTAAAGTCCCTGCAGCACGCCGGAATGAAACAGTCCGCCGGAGAAGCCGCGGATGTAGCCGACGCCGAGCACGGTGCCGGGCACGGCCATCGCCAGCATGGAAACCGCCTCGATAAAGCCCTTGGATTTGAATTTCCGCTTGACGACGAGATACGAAATGACCATGCTCAGCAGCGCAGTGATCGGGGCGGCGATCAGCGACAGCAGGAACGAATCGCGGAAAGCCTGGAAGCCGTGGTAGCGGCTGAAGATCAGGTTGAACCACTTTCCGGTCAGCGGGAAAAACTTGTAGCCCCAGGTCGGGAAAAACGCACCGATGGGCACGCAGATATACATCAGGATCACGAACAGCGCCGCAAGCGCACACAGAACGGTCAGCGGCATCCTGACGCTCCGGTCCTCGATAAGCATACGCGCACGGGACGCCTTACCGGTGAGCGTTGCGGCGGTTTTTGCCTCAAGGTAGTATTTCTGAACGGCAAACATCAGCAGCGTGATGCACAGCAAAACAACAGCCATTGCCGCGGCGCCGGCCTTGTCGTAGGCGCCGGTAATCTGCAGGTAGATGGTGGTGGCCAGCGTATCGTACGAGCCGCCGATCAGCATGGGGTTTGCAAAGTCCGCGATGGACTCGATAAACGTCACAAGGAAGGCATTGCCGAGACCGGGCAGCAGCAGCGGCAGCGTCACGTTGGCAAACACGCGGAACCGGCTCGCGCCCATGTCGCGCGCGGCCTCCTCCAACGAGGGGTCGATATTTTTCAGCAGCCCCTTGAGCATCATATAGCACACGGGGAAAAACGTCAGCGTCTGGACGATGACGATGCCCCAGTAGCCGTAAACGCTGTTGTCGTAGATGCCGAGCAGGAAGCGGGTGATGATGCCCGCCTTGCCGAAAAGCATAATCATGCTCAGCGACAGCACAAACGGGGGCGAGACGACCGGCAGCATGGAGACGACCTTAAACAGGCCGCCGACAAACTTTCCGACGCGGACATATACCTCGACATACGCAAACAGCAGACCGATCAGCGCGGACAGGATGCCGACGACAAATCCGACCTTCAGCGTGTTTGTGATGGCGCGGGTAAAGGTGGGCATCCGGAAGATGCGGGCAAAAACTCCGAACGAAAGTCCGCCGCCGTCCCCAACGAAACTATCCACCAGCAAAATCGCCAGCGGGTAGAGAATAAACAAAGTCAGAAAAGCGATCAAAACAACGATAGTGGTGACCATGATGGGATCGGCAAAGAACTTCTTGCGATCCAGCATCGCACCCTGAGAACGTGCCATAACAGCGTTCACTCCTTCTCTATGCGGGAATGGGTGTCAAAAAGCGCGGAAAACCGGGAGATCGTACCGATGTGACCGATGGGAAAGAAAAAGGGAGGGCGGCGGCAGCCGCCCTCCCGAATTGCCGTGGTGATTGTTCGGTGGATTTCAGAAATCACTCAACCTGGAAGCGGCTGGTGTCGCCGGTGTTGGCGCCGGCAGTGGACAGTGCAGTCATAACTTCCTCAACATAGGTGCCGATGTTCTTGGTGGCGTCATCAAAGTCATAGTCCATGACGTTGTTGGGATCCAGACCGAAGTCATAGGCAGCCTGCGGCTGAGTTGCGTTGTCGAGAACGAGGAACTGGTAGGAACCGTTGTTGGCAGCCAGATTCACGCAGTCGGGAGACAGAGCGTACTCGATCCAGAGCTGCGCTGCTGCGGTATGGGCAGCGCCCTTGAAAATGGCGGTGGCGCCGATCTCGCAGGAGGTGCCGCTGGAGGGAATAATCAGCTCGATGTTTTCGTAGCCGTTGTCAAGAATCTGGGTGATGCCGTCATGCAGGAAGCCGATGCCGATGACGCACTCACCGGTGCCGACATTCTTGCTCGGGCCGGAGCCGGACTTGGTGTAAACTTCGATGTTCTTGTCAAGGTCAACGAGATAATTGATGCCCTCGTCATGACCGTACTTCTGGATCATGGTGTTGATGACGAGCTTGGCAGTGCCGGCGGTGTTGTAGTTGGACAGCCAGACCAGTCCCTGATACTCTTCCTTCAGCAGATCGGGCCAATCCTGCGGAGCGTCCAGACCCATGCGGTAGAGCTCATCGGCGTTGACCATGAAGCCGAGGATGCCGGTGTAGATGCCGAACCAGAGGTTGGCGGCGTTCTTGTAGTTGGACTTGGTGATGTGGGAAGCGTGAACGGCGTCATAAGCCTCCAGCAGACCCTCTGCAGCGCAGACGTTGTACGGGTCGGTCGTGCCGCCGAACCAGACGTCAGCGGACGGATTGCCGTTTTCCTCTTCGATCTTGGCCTGAACCTCGCCGGTGGACAGACGCTGGAACTCAACGTCAATGCCGAACAGAGACTCAAAGTTTTCGCAGGCAGCGGCCAGATACTCCTCTTCGCAGGAGCCGTAAACGACCAGCTTGCCCTCTGCCTGTGCGGCAGCGATCAGATCCTCAAGACCTTCAAAGCCGGCAGGTGCGGTCACTGCGGGTGCTGCGGGAGCAGCGGGGTCGGCCGGCGCTGCGGGAGCGGCGGGTGCTTCCTTCGCGCCGCAGGCGGCGAGAGAGAACACCATGACAAGCGCCAGCATGAGTGCAAGAATTTTCTTCATTTGCTATTGTCCTCCAATCATTCTGATCGGCTTTGCGGATTATCCCGCACGCCGAATGAAAATATTATAGCGTGACCTATGCGAAATGTCAACGAGTCAGAGACTTTCACTGCCATTTTTTATGATTTTGCCCAAAATTCGCTCCCGTGTTGCGCGCAGTTGTCTTTCCTTCGCGGACATTCAACCGGCGCTTCCGCGCTCCGTCCGCTCGGCTTGCTGCCGGAGCGTTCCCGAAACGGAAACCGGGCGGGGCACAGCGTCAGGGGCTCTGTACCTCGCCCGGTTTGTCCGGCTGTATTCGGTTCAGACAAAATGCTGAAGCGTTTCCTGGAGTTTTTCGATGTTGATCGGTTTTGCGATATGGGCGTCCATGCCCGCAGCCAGCGCCGCGCGGCGATCCTCTTCAAAGGCGTTCGCAGTCATGGCGATAATCGGGATCTGCGCCAGCGCCGGATCTTCCAGCGAACGGATCGCCTTTGTCGCGGCATAGCCGTCCATGACCGGCATCTGCACATCCATCAGCACGATGTCATATGTGCCGGGCTCGCTGCCGCTGATCTTTTCCACAGCGATCGCGCCGTTTTCCGCAGAGTCAACGGTAAAGCTGCTGTCGGTAAGGATCTCCACCGCGATCTCACGGTTCAGCGCATTGTCCTCAACCAGCAGGATGCGCTTTCCGCTGAAACGGCAGCTCGTATTGGTTTGAATCTCGACCGGCTCGTCCTCTCCGAAGCAGTGCGCCAGCACGCGGCGGAGGTCGGAGGGAAACAGCGGGCGGTTGACAAATGCGCCGATCCCCGCCTCTGCCGGCACGCCGATCCAGTCCTCGTTGGGTTTGATGAGGATGATCGGCGGCTCCGGACCTGCGGCGCGGCGAATTGCAAGCGCGGCATCAACGCCGTCCATATCCGGCATTTTCCGGTCAATGATATAAAAACCGAATCCGTCGCCCGCCTGCGCCGCATCCTCTGCGCGCACCGCCGACTCGCCGCCGGAGGCGCACCATTCCGCACGCACGCCGAGATCCCGCAGCATTCTGGAAACGCAGCGGCAGGTGTCCGTGTCGTCGTCAACGACCAGCGCGCGCATTCCGCGGACGCTTTCGAGCGCCGGCGTTGTCTCTTCCTCCGCAAGGATCTTGAACTCGAAGACCACGATCGCTTCCGTGCCGACGTTTTCCTGGCTTTTCAGCTCGATGCTGCCGCCCATCATCTCCACGAGCATTTTTGTGATGGACATACCGAGACCGGTTCCCTGCGTATTGTTGACCGCCTCGCTCCTGGCGCGGGAAAACGGCTCAAAGATCGTACGGAGGAATTCCTCGCTCATGCCCATGCCGGTGTCGCGCACGCAGAATTCAAACGTTCCGTAGCCGGAATGCGAAACCTGCTTCTCCGTCACGGTCACCGAAACCGCGCCGCCCTCGTTTGTATACTTGATGGCATTGGACAGCAGATTCAGAAGCACCTGATTGAGGCGCAGCTTGTCGCAGATGATATTCTCGTCGTAAACGTCGATGGCGTTGACGGAAAAATCAAGCTGCTTTGCGCGCACGTTCGCCTGCACGATATTGCACAGCGCCTGCATGATGCCCGACAGGGATTCCGGCTTCTCTTCCAGATTCATCTTTCCGGACTCGATGCGGCTCATATCCAGCACGTCGTTAATCAGGGAGAGCAGATGGTCGGAGGACTGCGAGATTTTCGCAAGATAGTCCCGCACCTGCTCGCTGTTGTCAATATGCTTTTCGGCAAGTCCCGTGAAGCCGATGATGGCGTTCATGGGTGTGCGGATATCGTGCGACATATTGTTCAGGAACACCGTCTTGGCCTTGGAGGCGGCATTTGCCATCTGCAGCGCCTGCTCCAGCGCTTTCTGCTGCTGCTCCAGCGTGCGGTTCTGCTCCGCAATCATGGAGGTCATTTCGATATACTGCGCCGTCGTGCTGTCGATCTGCATGAACGTCAGGATGAAGCTGAGCGGAATGTCCTCACGGCGCTCCAGCACGAGCATCGTCACGCGGTGCCACTCTCCGGAAAGCGAACGGTAGGAGTATTCGCGGCGGTCGTCGCCGGAAAGATAGCCCTGAATAAACGAAACATCCGCCATCCGCTCCCAGAATTCCCGGTATTCCGGCATGACCTGCTCGCTGAATGCCTTCATGCGTTCGGAGTAAACGCTGGTGCCGCGCAGCTTGCCGGTATCGTCGCTCCGCAGCCATTTGAGCGTGCGGATCGTGTCGCTTTCAAGGCTGACGTAATACAGACCGATGTAGTCCTCATACAGCTTGCTGTCAACATAGTGCTTGAGCGTTTCCTCGTCCTTGTCGGCAAATGCAAGCGCGATTGCCCGCGGCTCGCTGTATTCGCTGCCGACCTTGACGAACTTCATTTCGCAGAAATGCGTCTTGCCGCCGC
>JAZQNZ010000061.1:0-2720 GCA_045627665.1 Oscillospiraceae bacterium | reverse complement strand
AGATCGGCAGCTTTCGTTTTAAGCCGGCGATGTCTATCTCGTAAGTCATTTTTGTGTTCCTCCTAATATTGTTCGCGGATTCCGCGTATCATCTGACATATCCATTATAGCTGATATTGCCGGAAAATCAAGTAAATGCTGTATCCTTCGGCAAGAGAATGCCGAGGGCGAATGGTTCGGCGTTTACTTAAGGGGCGATTGGCAGATTCAGGATGCTCCGGCGCAGCATATCGAAGCCGTGGTTGGCGCTGAGCGTGCGGATGCGGGAGCGGTCGGACTTTTCACCGAGCTGCAGTGCCCGGACAAAGGTGCCGCTTTTCGACGCGAGCGAGACAAACACGGTGCCGACGCTATGGACGCCGTCGCTGTCCGGCCCCGCCACGCCCGTGACGCCGATGCCGTAGTCCGCGCCCAGCTTCTCCCGGACGCACTCCGCCAGCTCAACAGCCGTTTCCCGGCTTACGGCAGTGTGTTTCTCAAGGGTCTCCGGCTTCACGCCGAGATACATCTTCACGTCGTTGGTGTAAACGGTCACGCCGCCGCGGAACACGGCGCTGGAGCCGGGCAGGTCGGTGATGCGCTTGGCGATCAGGCCGCCGGTGCAGCTCTCCGCCGCGGCAAAGGTCTCCCCGCGCGCTTTCAGCAGCTCCAGCACCGCCTTTTCCAGCGAGTCGATCTCGTCGCAGCCGTAGATCTTATCGCCCAGAACGCGCTGCACGTCCGCAAACACGGGCGCGATCATCGCGTCCGCCTCCACCTGCGACGCCGCCCTTGCGGTGATGCGAAGGCGCACCTCGCCCTCCTTGGCGTAGGGCGCCAGCGTGGGGTTGGTGAGGGCGTTCATCTCGTCGCGCAGCAGGTCTTCAATGGCGCTCTCACCCATGCCGAAGGTCATGACGTTGCGCGAAAAGAGCGGCTCGCCCGCAACGCTGCGGAGAAAGTCGATCCCGCCGTGGCGCATCATGGCGTTCATCTCCTTCGGCGGGCCGGGGAGAATGACGACGACCGTGCCGTCCGCTGCGGTGAAGCCGCAGCCGGGCGCGGTGCCGCAGGTGTTGTAAAACGGGGTGCAGCCGACGGGCAGCCAGCACTGCTGCAGGTTGTTTTTCGTCATATGCCCGCCCTTGCCGATGCAGAAAAAGGCGTCCAGATCCTGCTTTGCGCGCTCGTCGAAATACATTTCCGCGCCGAGCGCCCCGCAGACGGTCTGCTTCGTCAGATCATCGCAGGTGGGGCCGAGGCCGCCGGTCGTGATGATGAGATCGGCACGGCTGCGGGCGATCTCCACCGCGGCGCGCAGGCGTGCGGGATTGTCGCCCACAACGGTCTGCCAGAAAACGTTGATGCCCAGCTCGCTGAGCATGACGGCAAGGTCGCGCGCATCGGTGTTTACGATGTTGCCGAGCAGCAGCTCGGTGCCGACGGAAATGATCTCCGCATTGCAGCTCAATTCGGTTCGCCTACTTTCAGCTTGACATATTCAACGTTATGGATGGCCTCCTCCACCAGTGCATCAATATCGAGCGCACTCTCCGCTTCGGCGGCGCGCTCCGCCGTGGGCTTCAGCTCCGGATGGCGGGGGGTAAAGACGGTGCAGCAGTCTTCGTACGGGAGGATGCTGGTTTCAAACGTGCCGATCTTCCGCGCGGAACGGATGATCTCTTCCTTATCAAAGCCGATGAGCGGGCGCAGCACGGGAACGCTTGTGACGGCCTCGGTAACCGCCATCGCGCTCATGGTCTGGCTCGCCACCTGACCGAGATTTTCGCCCGTCACGATCGCGCCGCAGGCATTGTCACGCGCGATTCGGTCGGCGATGCGCATCATAAACCGGCGCATGATGATGGTGAAGTATTCCTCGGGACAGTTGTCGCGGATCTGCTCCTGAATGTGGGTGAACGGGACGATGCAAAGGCGCATCCGGCCGCAGTAGGCGGTCAGGGTTTGCGCCAGCTCGATGACCTTCTCCTTTGCGGCCTCGCTGGTGTAGGGGAAGGAGAAAAAGTGGACGGGAATGAGGCGCACGCCGCGCTTTGCGATCATGTAGGTGGACACGGGGGAGTCGATGCCGCCGCTCAGCAGCGTCACGGCGCAGCCGTTGCTGCCGACGGGCATACCGCCCGCGCCGGGCACGGGTGCGGAGTGGATATAGGCGGCAAGGTCGCGCACCTCAACGTGGACGACGAGGTCGGGATTGTGGACATCCACGGGGATGTCGGGGAACGCCTCGTTCAGCTCGCCGCCGACATACTGGCTGAGCTGGATGCTGGTCATGGGGAACGCCTTGTCGCTGCGGCGGGTTTCCACCTTGAAGCTCTTTGCCGCGCGCATCGCGTCGCCGAGGTAGTCGATGGCTTTGCGGGCGATGGCGTCCGCATCCTTTTCGCAGGCCACGGCGCGCGAGAGCGCCACGATGCCGAAGACATATTTCAGCGCCTCGAACACACCGTCCATGTCGCAGTAGCCGTGCTGCGGCTCCACGTAGACCGTGGACTGGATGGCATAGAGTTTGAAGCTGCCGTAAGGTTTTAAACGGCGCTGCGCATTGGCGATGAGCTTCTGCTCGAAATATCTTCTGTTCAGCCCCTTGAGGACGATCTCGCCCTGCTTGAGGAGGATCATATCATTCATAAAACTGCGTTCTCCTGTGTTTGAAATCATACAACCCAATTTTAGCATCCGGATTTGGAAAATGCAATCTTTTACCCTCCGGGGGCTCC
>JAZQNZ010000060.1:0-7436 GCA_045627665.1 Oscillospiraceae bacterium | reverse complement strand
TGGTTTTCGTCAATCACGGCGACCCCGCCACCGCGGACAGCTATGCCGCCTGCCTTGCCGATGAGCACGGCTTCACCGTCAGCGCTCCGTACTCCGGCGCCGTGTTTGATCTTGCGCGCGGCTGCTACCTCGTACAGCCGGAGGGCATCCCCGTCGAAAAGCGCGCGAAGGAAAAACGCACTTCCTCCGCTTACAGTGCGCTGGTCGCCGCCGGCGAGCGTCTGCTGCAGGTCATCCGCAGCAGCAAAAATGTCTCCGCGAAAGACCTTGCGCGCTTCACCGGACAGATCAACACGCTTGCAGACAAGCTGCAGAAGCTGATAAAGAAATGAACGAAAAACCGACCGTTCTCCGGGTTCCGGAAAACGGTCGGTCTTTTTTTGCAGATTCAGCTTTTCACTTGCCGATCAGGGTTTCAAGGAAGTCCGCGACCTCCTGCACCGTGAAAAGCTCACGAATGTGTTCGTCGGTGATGATAATGTCGAATTCATCCTCCATCGCGGAGATCAGCTCAACAATGTCAAGAGAATCCGCGCCCAGATCGTCCACAATGTTGGTTTCCGGGCGGATATCCTCCTCGCTGATACCGAGCTGGGAGGCAAGAAATTCACACAGTTTCCGATATACCATGTTCACATTCCTCCGAAGTAGTTCAGTTCGGGTTCAGGCCCACTCTCGGGACTGGGGTTTGTTTGCGGGCGCCTCGGTCTTTTCGTACGTTACAACAACTCTGCGGTTGGGCTCCACGCCGGTAGAGGCGGTGGAAACGCCCTCATAGTTCTGCAGTGCGGTGTGGATAACGTGGCGCTCGTAGCTGTTCATCGGCTCCAGCGCCATGCTGCGCTTATACTTGATCGCCTTCGCCGCCATCTTTTCCGCAAGGTGAACCAGAGAATCCTCGCGCTTGCTGCGGTAGTTCTCGGCATCCACGCTGATGTGCATCTGCTTATCGTTGCCGCGGTTGACAGAGTAGTTCACAAGATGCTGGATGGCGTCCAGCGTTTCACCGCGGCGGCCGATCACGGCGCCCATGCTGCCGCCGCTGAGGTTGGCGCAGATCCCGCCGCCCTCGCGCTCCGTGATCTCGATGTCCGCCTCAATGCCCATGCAGTCCAGCAGACCGCGAAGATAGCGCTCCACACGATCACGCTGGGTGTCGGAAATTTCATAGCTCAGGCGAACAACGGCGTCGGTGCGGCCAATGCCGAGCACGCCCTTTTTGGAGCGCTCCAGCACTTCGACAGAGACATCCTCGCGGCTTTTTCCAAGCTGCGCAAGGCCGGCAGCAATGGCTTCTTCCTCTGTCTTGCCGCTGATTTCGATTGTTTTCGTCATAGTTAACTTATTACCTCGTTATTCTTCTTCCTCATCTGAGGTGTCGGATTCCTCCGCAGCTTCCTCTTCGGCAGCCGCTTCATCCGCTTCGGCTTCCGCAGCTTCAGTCTCGACCTCAGACGGCTGAATTTCCGTCTCTTCGGTCAGGACTTCCGCAGTTTCGGTTTCAACAGTCTCGGCCTCGTCAGCCTGCTCTGCCGCCCAGCTTTCGCTTTCCTCGGCGGCGGCAGCAGTCGCTTCCGCAGCGTGTTCGGGGTTGGTGAAGCGGTCTGCAACGTAGGCTCTGCCGCGGGCATAGCGGCGGTTGCCGACCTGGGACTCGGGGATTGCCTCCTCCTCAATGCCCATGGCGGCGCGGCGCGCGGCGCGCTCCTCACGAACGGCGGCGGCCTTCAGCTCGTCCATCTCGGCCTTCTGGCGGGCCTGCTGCTTTTTCTTGCTGGTGTTGGTGTTTTCCTGCGTTTTGCCCTCGGCTCTGAGACGCTCGGTCTCCTGACGCTTGCGCTCATATTCCGCCTCGCGCAGACGCATACGCTCTTCGCGCTCCGCGCTCTCGGCTGCGATCTGCCTGCCGTACACCTTGTTGAGGACCAGCTCCTGGATCAGCGCCAGCAGGCTGTTGTAGATCCAGTACATACCCAGTGCGGCGGGCATGACGAAGCCGATATACAGGGAGATCAGCGGCATCATGAGATTCATGGTCTTTGCGGTCTGCGCAGCCTGATCGGCGCCCTTGGAGTCGTTGCTCTGGGGGTTGGTGGACTGGCTGATTTTCATCTGCAGCCAGCTCAGGAGGGCAGAAATGATCGGGATGAGGAACAGTCCGATGGCCGCCCAGGAAATGCCGTTCGTCCAGAACTTCAGCTTCGGCATATCGCCGAGGTTGAGGCCGAGGAAGCGATAGTTGATGTTCACAAGCTTGTCGGAAAGTCCCGCAAACTGGTCAAAATGCTCGGAGATGAACTGGGACTGGTTCAACTGGATATAGGACTGGTTCATCGTGGACGAGAAGCCCAGCTTGTTGAGCAGGTCCATGATCGCGCCGCCCTCAGCGAGCAGATCCTCGGGAACGCGCATCATGATGGTCAGCGGATAACGGATCGCCTGATACAGAGCGATCAGGATGGGAAACGGAATCAGCGACCACAGACAGCCCGACATGGGGTTGATATGCTCTTCCTTATAGAGCTTGCTGGTTTCCTCCTGCAGCTTGCGCGGGTTGCCTTCATGGCGCTTCTGCAGTGCCTGAATCTGGGGATTCAGCGCGCTCATGCGCATCATGCTCTTCTTGCTCTTCATCTGGAAGGGCAGAAGGATGACCTTGACGATCAGCGCAAACAGGAAGATCGCGATGCCGTAGTTTCCAACAAGGTTGTTCAACCACAGCAGAAGAATGCCAAACGGCTTTGCGATTGCACTTAACATAGATTTGTCTCCTGTGTCTCCGATACCGCAGGCTCACGGCACCGGATCATAAAAATCATGTTCCCCTTTGTGGAAGGGGTGACAGCGGGAAATGCGCTTGATTGCGAGCCACGTTCCCTTTGCAGCACCGTATTTTTCCAGTGCCTCAAGCGCATATTGGGAACAGGTGGGAACATACCGGCAGCACGGCTTCGTATTCGGAGAGATGTATCTCCGATAGAATTTGACAAGCGCGATCAGCAGTTTTTTCATTTTGTCCGCTCCGTAATAAGCTCCAGCTTCCTGCAGGCGGACAGAAACGCGGACTCCAACTGACGGTAGCTTGCCGTCACCGCCCGGGCCCGTGCCACTGCAACGAGCTCCGTTCCGGGTGCAAACTCGTCCTCATGGAGACGGTAGATCTCCCGAAGGCGGCGGCGCACCCGGTTTCGTTTCACCGCGTGGCCCAGCTTGGTGCTGACGGTAAAGCCAATGCGGTTTCCCGGGCGTCTGCTCCTGCGGGCATACACCACGAGAAACGGAGTTACAGCGCTTTTGCCTTTGGAGTAAAGCCGGTGAAACTCATAGTTTTTTTTCATCGTATCCGTGAATTTCAACGCCATTCTCCTTTCCCGGCCGTCTCGGTGCAGTCAGATAATCAGTGATGCACAAAGAGGGCGGTCAAACAGCCGCCCAAAAACCGGTATCAAACTTTGCGCTGCATGGGGAGCAAAAACTCAGTAGCTGAGCTTTGCTCTGCCCTTTGCTCTGCGGCGGGCCAGAACCTTGCGGCCGTTGGCAGTCGCCATTCTCTTGCGGAAGCCGTGCTCTTTCTTGCGCTGACGCTTCTTGGGCTGATAAGTGCGAAGCATGATACATTTCTCCTTTCGTATTTATGCTCAACATCCCCCGGGCGCCGAAGGCGCCGGAAAATGCAGCTGACAAAATGCTTCTCCCGCCCTTCGTCCGGGCAGGCCATGATATTATATATGAATGAGCGCCGATGTGTCAACTAAAATTTTCATGTCCCGCGGTTTCTTCCGGCAGCGCGTGCATTTTTTCCAGAACGCGGACATACCCCGCGTCCCCCTCCGCATAGGGCGTCGGGCGAAAATCGTTGCGCGTATCCGTGCTGCTGATCCGGCAGGGGACGATCTCCGTCCCGCCGAGCGAATATGTTCCGTCCGATGCCCGGACGATCTCCTGCCGGATGAACGCGCAGTCCTTGTCGGCAGGGTTGCTGTGCCCCCCGAAGCAGAAATTGCCGAGGGAATAGAAGATCGGAACATCCTCATAAAGCTCCGTCGGCTGCAGGACGTGCGCGTGTCCGCCGACAACCATATCGCAGCCAAGCTCCGCCAGCCGGTGCCCCAGCTCCGTCATCCACGGCTCCTGCTGCTCCCGGTATTCCCAGCCCCAGTGGAGAAACGCGGCGATCACATCGCAGCCGGCCTCCGCGCAGAGGGCATACAGCGGCGTGATCTCCGCCATGCAGCCGTCCACATCGCCGGCGGCGTACGGCGTTTCCACCGTGTTGAAGCAGATCACGCCGAGCTTCAGCCCGCCGTCCAGCTCCGCGATCAGCGGCGTGTGCGCATCCCCGTAAAGGATACCGTTTTCCGCCAGCGCGGCAGTCGTATCGGCAAAGCCGGAATCGCGGTAATCGCCGCTGTGGTTGTTGGCAAGGCTCACCGCGTCCACGCCGCCGGCATTCAGCACGTTTGCATACCGCGCCGGGGCGCTGAAGCGGTAGTCCTTTCCGACCGGGTCTGCCGACTCCGTCAGCGTTCCCTCAAAGTTGACGACGGTAAGATCGTCCGATTCAAAATATGCACGCACGTTTTCAAACGGATAAGCGTAATCATCCCCGATGCACCAGAGAATATTGCTGCAGTGGGTCATCCCTCGCCATTCATGCAGCGTCCCGACCGTACAGTCCCCCGCAAAGCTGATGACCCATGTGCGCGGCTCAATCTCCGGAACAGGCTCCGGCGTCGGTTCGGGTGCGGGCAGCAGGGTCGGTTCAGGCGTCGGGGTCCGGATCGGCGCAGAAGTCGGCGCAGCGGTGACCGCCGGGGACTCCGCAGCCGCAGCGGGCCGCGCGGCATCGTCCCCCGTTCTGCCGCTCCGCGGCGCAGACAGCAGCATCAAACACGCCGCAGCGCACAAAAACAGTATGATTACGAGCAGATACTTTCGTTTCATCGGTCCCTCCGGATTTGGCATCGGATTTGGTATTATACCGCATTTTTCCGTGATTTTCCAGACATTTTTCCGCGCACGCGGGAAAAATAACACGGAAGGGAGCGCAGGATAAATGAAAAAAAACTACGTAAAAAAGCGGACGGTCGTACTGACAGTCTCATATCTGATCGCGGCGGTCGCGGCGCTCGGCGTGCTCACAGGCGTCAACTGCGACCGCGCAAGGCAATATCAGCTTCTTTCCGATAATCAGTATCAGCACGCGTTCAACGAGCTGGTGACCGCAGTCAGCGAAATGGACTCCGCACTGCAGAAAAGCTGTCTCACCACCTCGCCGTCCATGGTGAACGCGGTCTGCACGGAGATCTTCGGCAAGGCAATGACCGCGCAGATGGCGCTCGGCGTGCTGCCGTATTCACCCGAAAATCTGGAGCAGACCTCCGGCTTCATCAGCCGTGTCGGCGACTACGCCTATGCGCTCTCCCGCGCCGCGGCGGACGGCAGCGGATGCACGGCGGAGCAGCTTGAAAACCTGCGGGCGCTCTCGGAGACCTCCGGCGTTCTGACGCAGAATTTGCGGGAGCTGCAGGCGCAGCTTCAGGACGGGACGCTGGCGCTGCCCGACCGTGCCGAGGCGCGCGCCGCGCTGCTGGAGGCGGACGAGACCGCCGCTTCGAACATGGGCGAGCAGTTCCGGCTGATCGAGCAGGAATTCCCGGAGGTGCCGTCGCTCATCTACGACGGCCCGTTTTCCGAGCACCTCACCGGCATGACGCCGCGGGCGCTGGAGGGACTTCCCGAGGCGGATGCGGAGTCCGCGCGCGATACGGCGGCAAGCTTTCTCGGCATGTCCCGCGGGAAGGTATATCCGATCGGCGATTGCGGCGGCGAGATCCCCTGCTACGGCTTTGCGGCGGATACCGCGGGCGGCGGGGAGGTCTATGTTGCTGTGACAAAGCAGGGCGGGCAGGTGCTCTCCATGCTCTCATCCCGTCCGGTCGGCAGCGCCAACGTGACCGCGGAGGCCGCGCTTGCCGCTGCGGAAAAATTCCTCAAAAGCGCCGGCTTCAGCTCCATGGCAGAGACGTACCACATGACGCAGGGCGGAATCCTCACCGTCAACTATGCTTACCGCCAGGGTGACGTGCTGTGTTACTCCGACCTCGTCAAGGTGTCCGTTGCGCTTGACACGGGAAAGGTGTGCGGTTTTGAGGCGAAGGGCTATCTGAGCGCGCATACCGTACGCGAGCTGCCGGAGGCCGCCGTGAGCGCGGAGCAGGCGCGCGCCGCCGTGCCGGAGGGGCTGGAGGTGCTCGCAGTGCAGACGGCGCTCGTCCCCTCCGACGGCAAATACGAAACGCTCTGCCACGAATTCAAGTGCGCCGCATCGGACGAGCGGCACTATATTATCTATGTCAATGCCGTCACCGGGCAGCAGCACAAGATCCTCATTCTGCTGGAGGATGAGAGCGGCACGCTCACATTGTGACTTTTACCGTACCGGGGAACGAGATCTGTTCTCCGGTACGGCAATATTTGACATTGACGGAGTTTTGAGGTACAATACATTGACACGGAGTATGCAATGCGCATATTTCGCGGCCCGGCACCCGCTGCGGTGCGAAACACATATACGGAAAGGCAGGCTCATTATGGGCTTTATCCCTGAAATCACTTGCCGCCACTGCGGCAGGAAATATTCCGCCCTGCACGGCCGATGCCCCTACTGCAAGTCCCCCCGTGTCAAGCAGACCGGGCGTCCCGCTGCGGCAAAAGCTCCAGCTTCCGCCGCGAAAACAGCTTCCGCAGGCACGTCAGCGGTCAACCCGCTGCACTCCGACACCAAATGGCAGTTTATTTTCGGCTGCATCCTCATCGCTCTGGTCATCATTGCGGTCATTGTGCTGATCTCCTTCAGTCTGGACAGCGCCGAGCCCGTGGAAACTCCCCCGATCCCCACGGTCGAGGTATCCACGCCGCCTCCCACCACCCCGCCTCCCACGCCGTCTCCCGAGCCGACCATTCCGGTCACCAGCGTCGGGATCAAGTTCCTCGACTCTCCCATCAAGGAATTCACCATCCGCATCGGCGACGCTCCCATCCAGCTCACTGCGGATGTCTATCCCGTCGAGGCTGTCACCACCTCCAAGCTGATCTGGCGCAGCTCCGATGAGGGGATCGTTACGGTCGACGAAACCGGCGCCGTCACGGCTGTCGGTCCCGGCTGGGCCGAAGTGATCGCAGAGTGCGGCGGCGTTGCCGCAAGCTGCAATGTCTGGGTTCCGGAAAGCTGATTCGGCCGCACAGAAGCTGCCTGAAAAAAATTTTCAGGCAGCTTCAAAAAGTTCTTGACATTTGTGCCGGAGTTTGCTAAAGTATTCCTTGCTGATAATCAAATACGGACGATTGGCGCAGCTGGTAGCGCATCCGCTTGACGTGCGGGAGGTCACAAGTTCGAGTCTTGTATCGTCCACCAAAAAGAAAGACACCCGAAC
>JAZQNZ010000059.1:0-10092 GCA_045627665.1 Oscillospiraceae bacterium | reverse complement strand
TGAGCGCGTTCCCGGCTCCGGGCGCTATCGTATCTGGGCAGGCGTCTGCCAGCCGGATATGCTCAGTCAGATGCTCTCCGGTACGACCTGCCTGAGCGTGGAGGTTTCCTGCTGAAACTTGTAGAAGAACGACAAAGAAATTCCGGAAATGTACGGACGACCGTACGAACAAGCACAAAAAATTTGGATTTGTGTAAAAATGGTGCTTTTTGAGGTAAAGGAATTACGTTTACAAGTTTATAATCTCATAATATAATGTTAACATCTGCATGGAAGATTGAATTGCAGGGAGAAAGCGGAAAGCATCTATGAAAAGATCCACGCTGACAGCATTGATATGTGTTCTGCTGATTGCATTTTCGGCGCTGCTCTCCGGCTGCGGTGCGCAGAATGATCCGCTCTGCGGCGTGTGGGCCTACAACCACGATCCCGAGACGCCGGTGCTCACCGTAAACAAAAACGGCAAGGCGGTCTTTGACGGCGAAACCTACGCCTATGAGAGCGACAGCGACTTCATCTATCTGACAAATGACGGCGAAACGCTGACGATGCGCTACGAGCTTGAAAAGGACGGCATGAACCTTTACGAAATGACCGTGTATACCTTCGAGGGCGACGGCACACCGGACGGCCTTGTCGGCAGATGGGTGAATGATCAGGGCTGGGACTTTGAGTTCACGGCGCAGGGCACCTTCATTGAGGACGGCTATTTCCCCGGTTACTATACTGTTGACGAAGATGCTCAGACGTTCAAGCTGATCTATAACGACCACTTTTTCGACACGGTATGCTACTACGCGATCGAAGGCAATACGCTGCGGGTTGAGTATCCGTGGCCTATGGTGAAGGCAGAGTAAGTCTGCTTTCCCGTTTTTGCGAATGTATGGCAGCGGCGCGCAGGCGCACCTTCGTCCGGACGCGGGGGAGGGCATTGACGCCGAAGCGGCAGAGCCGTATGTTCCGTCATTCTTTTGTACAGTTTTCCGCGATGAAGGTACCTCTTCGCGGGATTCTGATTCGGGCAGGTTAACAGCTTGTCCGAAAAACATATTTTTTCATTATGGAGGAGAACCATGAAAAAGTTTCTTGCAATGCTTCTCGCAGTCCTGATGGTCGTCTCTCTTGCAGCTTGCGGCGGCAAGACCGAGGCTCCCGCACCCGCAGCTCCCGCTGAGCCCGCAGCTCCTGCTGAGCCTGCAGCTCCCGCAGCTCCCGCCGAGCCCGCAGCTCCCGCTGACGAGCCCATCAACCTCGAAATGTGGTGCATCGCCACTGAGAGCGACTCCAACCGTCACTCTTATGAGGCTGCTATCGAGGAAGTCACCGCTGCGTTCCCCAATGTGAACTTCACTTGGGAAGCAACCGAGAACCAGGCTTACAAGACCAAGATCAAGGCTGCCGTTGCTGCCAACGAGATGCCTGACATCTTCTTCACCTGGTCCTGCGCTTTCCTGGGCGACTTCGTTGAGGCCGGCCGCGTTTACTGCCTGGACGACGTGCTTGCAAAGTACGCCGACGAGCTGCCCGAGTCCATGCTCGGCAACACCACCTATGATGGCCATCACTACGGCGTTCCCCTGACCATGAACATTGTCGGTCTGTTCGCCAATATGGACATCCTGGCTTCCATCGGCTACACCGAGGTTCCCGGCACCTATACCGAGTTCATCGAGTGTTGCGACAAGCTGCTTGAAAACGGCATCATCCCCTTCGGCTGCGCCGGCAAGGAGACCTGGTGCGTCACCGAGTATCTTGAGTCCGTCATCGAGAAGAGCGCCGGCGCTGACGTCCTCGGCGACATCTTCCTCGGCAAGGCAACCTGGGCCAACGACGACGTTAAGTCCGCTGTTGACACCTTCCAGGGCCTGGTCACCAAGGGCTACTTCGATCCCGACGGCATCGCTCTGTCCAACGACGAAGTCAAGGCCAACTTCATGGCCGGCAAGACCGCTTTCTACATGAACGGCACCTGGAACTGCGCTGACTTCGCTGCGCAGGAAGGTCTGAATGTTGCTGTTGCTGAGTTCCCTGTCATCAATGCTGACAAGGCTACCCTCGGCCAGCTCATCGGCGGCCCGTCCGATACTCTGGCTGTCGCTGCTTCTTCCGAGAATGCTGAGATCGCTGCTGAGTTCTGCGCTGAGCTCGGTAAGGCCATCTGCCACTACGGCTACCTCGATGGCTGCGGTCTGCCCGCATGGACTCCCTTCTATGACACCAGCTCCATCAACCCCCTGACCAACGCTGTTGCTGAGATCTGCGCCAACGCCAACGCTTACGTTCTGTTCGGCGATACCGCTATGAGCGCTGATACCGCAAACATCTACCTCGACTACGTCGCCCTCGTTTACGGCTGCGAAGTTGACGGCCAGGGCTTTGTTGACGGCCTTGCCGCTGACATCGGCTGAGTTTCCATCGCTTAATACACAGGTTTGCAAAAAAGGCGGCCTTCCACTGCTTTATATTGAGCCGTGGAAGGCCGTTTTTTCATACCGGGAAGGGATCATGACAAAATGAAAAAAATGCACAGCAACAAGCTCAATATTATTATTTTCCTGCTGCCCGCGCTGCTTCTTTTTGTGGGGATCCTCATTGCGCCGATCGTAATGTCTACATATTACAGCTTTTTTGACTGGAACGGTTTCGGTGAGAAGACCTTTATTGCTTTCAGCAACTATAAGGAGCTGTTTACCAGCAACGCCATCGGATTTATGAAGGCGCTGGGCAATTCGCTTTTGCTGGCGCTCCTGTCGGTTGTGATCCAGCTTCCTTTTGCGCTTTGGCTGGCACTGAAGCTCGGTAAGGGAATCAAGGGTGAACGCGGTTTCCTTTCCGTCTACTTTATGCCTGTCCTGATTTCTACGGTCGTGATCGGTCAGCTTTGGCTGAAGATCTACAACCCGTCCTACGGTATTCTGAATGTTGTTTTGCGCAGCCTGGGTCTTGATAACTTGGCAAAGATCTGGCTTGGCACAAAGGAAACGGCGCTCGGCGCCGTCTTTGTCCCGACACTGTGGCAGTATGTCGGTTACCACATGCTCCTGCTGTATGCGGGAGTGAAAAGCGTTCCCACCGAGCTGCGCGAGGCCGCAATGCTGGACGGCGCAACGGAGGGACAGGTGAATCGCTATATCGTGATTCCCTATATCAAGCCGATCCTGAAGATCAGCATGATCTTCGCAATCACCGGCTCTCTGAAATCCTTTGACCTGATCTATGTTCTCACAAACGGCGGTCCGCTGCACGCGACCGAAGTGCCGAGTACGCTGATGATCAATATGCTGTTCCTGCGAAACCGCTACGGCATGGGCAGTACCATAGCTGTGCTGCTGATCATCCTCTGCTTCGGCTTTGCGCTGATTATCAACGCAATATTCAGGGAGGAGGACTGACATGGCACTGTTTACATCCGGCGGAGACACGCTCCGCGACAATCACAATGGAACCAAAAAATCCGGTCGTGTGGGACAGGCGCTTACTTATTTTGTCCTTTGCCTCTGGGCGCTGATCAATCTGTTCCCCGTTTACTGGATGTTTACCTTCTCGCTGAAAAACAACGAGGAGATTTTCGGTGACAACGTCGCCGGCCTGCCGAAATTCTGGCTCTGGTCGAACTACACCGACGCGATGCACACCGGCAAGATGGGAACCTATTTCCTCAACAGCATCATTGTCGCCGTCGCAACTATTGCCATCACGCTGATCGTTGCCTTGATGGCGACCTACGCAATGACGCGCCTTGTCTGGAAGGGCAGAAAAATGATGAATAAGTTTTTCATGCTCGGCCTCACCATCCCCATTCACGCGTCGATCGTTCCCATTTACGTTACGCTTTCCAGACTGCATATGCTCAACACCTACTGGGCGCTGATCATTCCGTATTCCGCATTTTCACTGTCGATGGCGATCCTGATCTGTACGGGCTTTATGACGGAGCTGCCGTATGAATTGGACGAAGCCGCCTGTCTTGACGGCTGCGGCGTCTGGGGCATTTTCTTCCGCATCATTGTCCCGCTGATGAAGCCTGCCGTGGCTACGATCGGAATCTACACCTTCCTGCAGTGCTGGAATGAGCTGATGTTTGCCAATATCTTTATCAGCAACTCCGCTTACAAGACGCTGCCGGTCGGTATTCAGGCGCTTTCCGGTCAGTACACGACGGCGTGGGGCCCCATCGGTGCGGCGCTTGTTCTGGCAACATTCCCGACCCTGCTTGTTTATATCTTCCTCAGCAAGCGCATTCAGGCAAGCTTTATTGCCGGCGCGATCAAGGGTTAAACGGGAAAAATCGAACCATGCAATTTTTTCGGTCTGCAGTCGTCTTTTGGCGCTGCAGACCGTTTTTTGTTGTATTTATGTGCAAAAAGCGAAGATGAAAAGGAGTTGAAAACTCGGATTGCAGGTGATAATATAATCAAAAAGGACAAAATAGTCCTTATTCCGGCAGATGCCGGGGAGCGTTTCTGCGGAGCGTGCGGCGGTCAAACTCCGTGGGTAAATCAGTATCCGCGCCGTGGGAAGAGGGACACAGATGACGAGATATGCTGCCGGGCAGCCGTCCGCTGCGCAGGGGAATCTGAGACGGAAATCCCTTACCAGTATGATGTGGCTTGCGACGATCCTGCTGCTTCTGCTGTTTTGCGTTACGTTTACGGTGTCCACCATGTTCATTACCGAGCGTGCGGAGCGTGATTATGAGATCCGCGAATCCGAGACCGTGATCGCAAATATGGCGGGCAATATTCAGGCAAATATTGATAACTATAAAGACATTTCCCGACTGATTATGCTCAACAGCGATGTGGCGCGTTTTCTTCGCGCACCCGCCGCAGACACTGCCCTTACAAATGACGCGCGCGACGGAATCGTCGGCGTTCTCAATGTCTGCCTCAGCATTGACTCTGTTTTTATTTTTCGCAATGACGGAACTTATGTCAGTACCGGAAAAAGCCTGTATACGGTGGATTTTGCGCGTATGCAGCAGACATCATGGCAGGAGGAAATTTTGTCTGCCCGCGGCGGCGCAGTGATCGTGATGAACGGCAACGGTGCTATTTTCAAGAATAACGGGACACCGATGATTACCGTTGCACGCGCGATTTATGATATTTATTCCCAGCAGCAGACCGGTATTCTCCTGATGAATATCACGGAAAATATGCTCACCCGTATCACGCTGGCGCAGGGAAACGGAAACGTCTGCGTGATATCGGATGACGGAAACTGCCTTGCGGGCAATGCACAGCTCGCTGAAAAATTCAGCGAGGAGTACCTTACGGAAAATATCGTTCATAACATTGTCACGGAAAAAAGCGACCGGCGGATGGTGTCGGGCTGCGCGCTCGGCGGAACACCGCTTGTCGTTATGTGCGAAACGTACGCAAACACGGATGTGGTTCCGCGTGAAACGATTTTTGTGATCGTTTTCCTGCTGCTGACATTCCTTGCTGCGCTTCTCATCTGCGGAACATATATTTCGCGCAATGTTACCCGGCCGATCCTGAACCTGACTTCCGCGATGGAGGAAACGAAGTCCTCAGGCTGGCTGAAAAAGCTGGATGTCGATATGCCGGAGAATGAAATCGGTATGCTGGCGGACAGCTATAACAGCATGATCGAGCATCTGAATGAACTGTTTAACCGGCTGCTTGAAAATGAAAAAACTGTGCAGAAAGCGGAAATGCGCGTTCTGCACGAGCAGATCAAGCCGCATTTTCTGTACAATTCTCTGGAAACGATCAGCTTTCTTGCGGTGGACGCCGGTGCGGAGGAGGTACATTCCGCGCTTGAGATCCTCGGCAGCTTCTATCGTAACTTCCTCAGCAAGGGTGACCGTGAAATTCCTCTGCGGCGCGAGATCTGCATCATCCAGGACTATCTTTCCCTCCAAAAGCTGCGCTACGGCGATGTTCTGAGCGACGAATATGATATTGACGAAGCCACGCTGGAATGCATGATCCCAAAGCTGATCCTTCAGCCGCTCGTTGAAAACAGTATCTATCACGGCATCCGTCTGAAGGGTGAGCCGGGCGTGATCCGCATCAGCAGCCGTCTGGCGGAGGACGGACTGCACATCGTGGTGCGTGACACCGGCGTCGGGATGCCGCAGGAGCTGATCGACAGGGTCTTGACGGTTGACCGCGTCGCGGAGCCCTGTGCGGGGAATTCGCAGCTTGCGGGATTCGGACTGAAGGGCACCATAGACCGCATACGCTATTATTGCGACAGCGACGACGTTGTGCAGATTCGAAGCGACCCGGGCGAATTTACGGAAATTGAGATCACGATCCCCCAGATGCAGAAGGATACCGAGAAGGGAGAGCAATAAAAATGTACAGAGTGATGCTCATTGATGACGAACAGTCCGCGAGAAAGCTGATGAAAGCTTCCATCAACTGGGAATCCCTTGACATGGAGGTTGTCGGTGAAGCGGAAAACGGGATCGAAGCGATCAATGTGATCGATGATATGCGCCCGGATATTGCGTTTGTCGATATCTCGATGCCGTTTATGAACGGGATCGAGTTTACGGAGCTTGCCACGAAACGTTATCCCAACCTTGTGATTATCATTCTGACTGCACTGGATGAATTCGAGTATGCCAGACAGTGCATCCGCCTGCCGGTTTTTGAATATATGCTCAAGCCGATCGTGCGCAGCGAGGTTACCGCAACGCTGCACCGTGCGAAAAAACTGCTGGATGAGACGGTGCGGCCCGCGCAGGAGCCTGTGCGGGAGATCGAACCGACCGCCATTGAACAGATCAAAAAATACCTGCGCGAAAACTATGTCGATTCCCGCATCAATCTGACTTCCGTGGCGCAGATGTTCGGATTCAGCTCCAGCTATCTCAGCCGCAAATTCAAGCAGGAAACCGGCAAGAGCTTTATTGAATACCTGACCGAGTGCCGGATGGAGCGCGCCATTGAGCTCGCGGGGACAAACTCCAAAATGTTCTGCACGGCGAGCGAGGTCGGAATTCCCGATCCGAACTATTTCGGACGCTGCTTCAAAAAGTACACCGGCGTCAGTTATTCGGAATATGTCGGAGCGCGCGCCAAACGCACCGAAAAATAAACAAGTTTGCAAACAAATTTGATCATTTCCTGAGAAAAACATCTATGGAGGATACTGTTTCATGTACACTGACAGAAAAATCTGGCTGGCGCAGAGCGAGTCCGCCGATCTTTATCTTCTGCCGCAGATGGCAAACCGCCACGGCCTGATCGCAGGCGCGACCGGCACGGGCAAGACCATTACGATGAAAGTGATGGCGGAGTCCTTCTCCGATATGGGCGTGCCCGTATTTTTCAGCGACGTCAAGGGTGACCTGAGCGGTATGCTCAGCGCCGGAGCGGACACTGAGGAGATGCGCGGCCGTGCCGCCTCCTTCGGCATCGAGAATTTTGAATTCAAGTCCTATCCGACGCGGTTCTGGGACATTTTCGGGGAAGAGGGCCATCCCGTTCGCGTGACGATCTCCGACATGGGCCCACAGCTTCTTGCGCGTCTGCTCAATCTGACGGAGGTGCAGGCGGGCGTTCTCAGCATCGTGTTCAAGGTTGCGGATGAAAACGGTCTGCTTCTGCTTGACCTGAAGGATCTGCGCGCCATGCTCCAGTATGTCGGGGACAACCGCGCGGAGTTTACCACCATGTACGGCAACGTCTCTACCGCAAGCATCGGTGCGATCCAGCGCGCGCTGCTCGCATTTGAGGACGAGGGCGGCGAGCTTGTTTTCGGCGAACCGATGCTGGATATCCGCGACTGGATGCGTACGGATCTTGACGGAAGAGGCTTTATCAATATCCTGTCCAGTAAGCGCCTGATCGGAAGTCCGAAGGTGTACGGCACGTTCCTGCTCTGGATGCTCACGGAGCTGTTTGAAAAGCTGCCCGAGGTCGGCGACCTCGAAAAGCCGCGCATGATTTTCTTCTTTGACGAGGCACACCTGCTGTTTGAGGACGCACCCAAGGCGCTTGTGCAGAAAATCGTTCAGGTCGTCAAGCTGATCCGTTCCAAGGGCGTCGGTGTTTATTTCGTCACGCAGTCTCCGTCCGATATTCCGGATGAAGTTCTCGCGCAGCTCTCCAACCGCGTGCAGCACGGTCTGCGTGCTTACACCCCTGCGGAACAGAAGGTCGTCCGCGCTGCGGCATCCTCGTTCCGCGCAAATCCCGCGTTTGACACGGAGGATGCGCTGATGGCGCTCGGCACTGGCGAGGCGCTTGTCAGCTTCCTCGACGAAAAGGGCGTTCCCACTGTTGTGGAGCGGACGCGGATTCTCCCGCCGCAGAGCCTGATGGGGCCGGCAGATGCGGGTGCGGTCACAAACTGCATCAATGCGAGCGAATTCGACCTGAAGTACCGCGAAGTCGTGGACCGTGAATCCGCCTATGAGATCATTACCCGCGCGGCGGAGGAGCTCCTTGCCGCACAGGAGCAGGAAAAGGCCGACGCGCTTGCGGCAAAAGAGGCGGCAGCGGCTGAGAAGCAGCGTCAAAAGGAAGAAGCCGCCGCACAGAAGGCAGCGGCGAAGCGCAGCGCCGGCGTGAAGAACACGGCGCAGAAGGCGGTGAACTCCGCCGCATCCTCCGTTGCCCGCTCGGTCAGCACCAACATGATCAACAGCGTCCTCGGCGGAAAGGTGTCCAGCGCGGGAACCATCGGAAAGCGCGCCGCGACCAATGCGCTCAGTTCCGTCATGCGTTCCGGCTCCAGCGCCATCGTCCGTGGTCTGTTCGGGACGAAAAAATAATATAAAGTGCAGACAGTAATCAAGCGGCCGACCGTTTTTTCAAAAAACGGTCGGCTGCTTTTTGCGGAACCCGGAATTTGAAGATGAATACGGTTGAATTGAAGCGCGGCATCGTGTATAATCGTGTATAATATCATTGATAAATTATGCACAGTCGGAAGGCGGACTATGAAGGAAACAAAAACGAACGTCATGCGCATTCTGGAACAGAAAAAGATCACGTATGCGGCGCATGAGTATCCGCACGGCGATGGGCCGGTGGACGGCGTGACCGTTGCAAAGCTTACCGGTCAGAATCCCGAAAACGTGTTCAAAACGCTGGTTACCGTAGGCGCAAGCAGGGAAAACTATGTTTTTGTGATCCCGGTCGCCGCGGAGCTGGATCTGAAAAAGGCTGCAAAGGCGGTCGGAGAGAAGTCCATCGCCATGATCCATGTCAGCGAGATCACACCGCTGACCGGCTATGTCCGCGGCGGCTGCAGCCCGGTCGGAATGAAAAAACAGTTCACGACCGTTTTTGACGAAACGGCGGAGCTGATCGACCGGATCCTTGTCAGCGGCGGAAAGATCGGCACCCAGATCGAGACTGCGCCGGCGGATCTGATCGCGCTGGTACGCGGAAAAACCGCAGATATCTGTGTTGAGGAGTAAACCATGCAAAGCAGCATTGTCATAAAAGGCGCAAGAGAAAACAATCTGAAAAGCATTGACGTTGAGATCCCGCGCGACAAGCTTGTTGTGGTTACGGGATTGTCGGGAAGCGGGAAGAGCAGCCTTGCCTTTGACACCATCTATGCCGAGGGGCAGCGCCGCTATGTTGAAAGTCTGTCGAGCTATGCACGGCAGTTTCTCGGCCAAATGGACAAACCGGATGTTGACAGCATCGACGGTCTTTCTCCGGCGATTTCCATCGACCAGAAGACCACGAGCCGCAACCCGCGCTCCACGGTCGGAACGGTGACCGAAATCTATGATTATCTTCGACTTCTGTGGGCGCGCATCGGCGTGCCGCACTGCCCGAAGTGCGGCAGGGAGATCCGCCAGCAGACGGTGGATCAGATCGTTGACCAGCTCACTGCGCTCCCGGAGGGGACAAAGCTGCAGATTCTTGCACCCGTGATCCGCGGGCGCAAGGGCGAGCATCAGAAGGTGTTTGAGGACGCACGGCGCTCCGGCTATGTCCGCGCGCGTGTGGACGGGGTGCAGTTCGATCTCTCCGAGGACATTTTGCCGGACAAGAACAAAAAGCACACCATTGAGATCATTGTTGACCGCGTGGTCGTCCGGCCGGATATGCTCCGCCGCCTGACCGACTCTGTGGAAACAGCCTCCGG
>JAZQNZ010000058.1:0-2534 GCA_045627665.1 Oscillospiraceae bacterium | reverse complement strand
ATGCCGCTGCGGATAAACACCTTTTTCACGCCGTCAATGCCGCGCAATCTTCGCAGAAGCGCAAGATAGTCGCTGTGGTCGGGATTGAGATTGGGGCATGGCTCCGGGGAAAGGCAGTTCCGGTCGGCGCACATCCCGCGGCGGAGCTGCTTGTCGCAGGACGGGTGGCGGAAATTCGCCGTCGGGCCGCCGACGTCGCTGATATAGCCCTTGAAATCCGGCAGCTTCGTGAGCGCCGCAGCTTCCCTGACCACGCTGTCCGCGCTGCGCGCCGTCACCATGCGGCCCTGATGAAACGCGAGCGAGCAGAAGCTGCACCCGCCGAAGCAGCCACGGTTGTGGGTGATGGAAAAGCGCACCTCGTCGATAGCGGGAACGCCGCCCAGCGGCGCATACACCGGGTGCCATGTGCGGGTGTAGGGCAGCTCGGCAACGGCGTCCAGCTCCGCGGCGTCCAGCGGCGCGGCGGGCGGATTGACGACCAGCGTGCGGTCGCCGTGTGCCTGCAGGAGCGTCCTGCCGCGCACGGCGTCGTGCTCGGCGTACTCGGCTTTCGCGGCAAGCGCGTAGGCGCGCTTATCGTCGCGCACCTCATCAAACGAGGGCAAATATATCCCTTCCGGGGGCGTCTTGGTCAGATATGCCGTACCGCGCACGCCCGTGATCTCGCGGACGGGGGTTTTCTTTTTCAGCAGCGCGGCGATCTCCCCCGTTGCGCGCTCACCCATGCCGTAAACCAGCAGGTCGGCGCCGGAATCGACGAGGACGCTGCGGCGCACGCTGTCGTCCCAGTAGTCGTAGTGGGCGAAGCGGCGCAGACTGGCCTCCAGTCCGCCGATCACGATGGGAACATCGGGAAATGCTTCCCGGGCGCGGTTGGCATAGACGATGACGGCGCGGTCGGGGCGCAGACCGGTGCGCTTTCCGGGGGAGTAAGCGTCCTCACTGCGGTGCTTTTTCGCCGCGGTGTAGTGCGCCACCATGCTGTCGAGGTTGCCCGCGCCGATGAGCACGCCGAGCTTCGGCCGGCCCATGGCAAGAAACGCCTCCGCGCTGTGCCAGTCCGGCTGGGCGAGCACGGCGACGCGGTAGCCCGCCGCCTCCAGCACGCGCCCGATGATCGCCGCGCCGAAGGTCGGGTGATCGACGTAGGCGTCGCCGGTGACGAGCAGGAAGTCATACCACCACCAGCCGCGGGACTGCATATTCTCTTTTGAAATCGGAAGAAAGTCAGTGAGTTCCATAATGTTGTGTCCTTTTGAAAGGATTTTGCCCGTGCGCGGGCGCGGGGGTTCCGCCTCCGGGCGGGGGAGAGTGTCATTTCATTATTTGTCTCCGACGGCTCCGCTTTTCTGATTGCGCAGAAAAGCGGAGAGAAAAGATGCAGCCAAGAGGGGGCTCCACACCCGCCCCCTCTTGGCAAACACACCCGGTGCAAATCTGACCGGAAGTGCCTGCGCGCCGGCGGCGGATTCGACTGCCCGGTGCCATGCGCGTCGAACTGCCGAGCTGCCGCGACTTCGTGCGCGGCTCGGAGATTTTGCCCAGTAGGGGCCGGCCTCCCGGACGGCCCGAAACGAAAGAGCGGTGCCGTCGGAGACACGTTCCCCTCGCCAAAGGCGAGGATACTCCGCCGGGCGGCGAAAAGTATCAGAATTCCAGCGTCCCATAATACCAGCCGGAAATTCCGTTATGCTTCACAAAGTACCCGCGTGAGGTCGTCTCCACCACGGAAACGGTGTCGCCGGGGGCGAGGGGCAGAACATAGTCCGTGCAGTCGTTGACGGTGCACTCCGCCCCGTCGCCGTGCAGGTATTTTGTGAGAACGTCCATCTCGTAGCCGGTGCGCTCGTGGCGAATGCGGGAGAACTCCGCGCCGCGCTCCAGAACGCGGACGTGCGCGTCGCCCCAGCGGATATACCAGCTCTGCTCGCTCGCTTCCTGCGCTTCCGCGACACGCGCCGTCGGGAACGGGTCATAGCTGACGACAGAAAAATCCTCACTGCCGTCAAAGGGAATGATGAGCGCGTTTAACTGCCCGTCGTCCTTGAGGACGCAGCCGCCGTCGATGCTGATGATGCGCTTTTCGCGGTCAAACACCGGGTTTGCGTTCACGATGTTTTCCCGGTAGAGCATGACGGGCCAGTGGCCGACGACGACCCATTTGTCGAAGCGGCGCGGCGTGTCCAGAAAGCGGTCATACTTCATGCACTTCCAGGCGTCCCAAGTCGCCGGGTCTCCCGCGGGGAGCCCGCCGTGGACAAAGGTGCAGTGCGGCGTTTCAAGGATCTCCGGCATCGCGCGCAGAAAGTCAAACTCCGCAGAAAACGCGGCGGCGCACGCATCCCGCGCGGCAATAAAATCCATGTCCGAAGAGACGGGGATGTCCAAAACCTGACACATCTGGCGCAGCAGGCAGAAGGGCTTTGCATTCAGATACCAGAGGTTGTCCTCCGGCGCGCCCAGCTCAAACAACAGCGGCACCCACCAGTCGCAGTTGCCGGAGACCATGTGGATCTCGTGGGTTTGCGACA
>JAZQNZ010000057.1:0-5362 GCA_045627665.1 Oscillospiraceae bacterium | reverse complement strand
CCGCTTCGATCTGGAATACACCACGAGCGAGGGCGACAAGGATGTTCCCGTGATGATCCACCGCGTCGTGTTCGGCTCCATCGAGCGCTTCATCGGCATCATCACCGAGCACTTTGCCGGTGCGTTCCCCACCTGGCTCAGCCCGGTGCAGGTGAAGATCCTCACCGTGACCGACCGCGCCAACGAGTATGCGGAGTCCGTCGCCAAGCAGCTTGACGCCGCAGGCGTCCGTGTGGAGCTCGACGAGCGCAACGAAAAGATCGGCAAGAAGATCCGCGAAGCCACGCTGGAGAAGGTGCCCTATATGCTCGTTCTCGGCGACCGCGACGTGGAGAACGGCACGGTCTCCGTCCGCACCCGCGCGGGCGAGGACAAGGGCGCGATGGCGCTTTCCGACTTTGCCGCAGCCGTCTCCGAGGAGATCCGCACCCGCACAAAGTGATCGAAATATTCACAGCCGGACAGCGGAGATTTCCGCTGTCCGGCGATGCATGATGCAATTTGTTGACAAACAGATGACACAATCAGATCATCTAACCTACATAATCGAGGTATCATTTATATGAAACGAATCCTTGCCCTGATCCTTGCCCTGATGACGCTGGCGTCCCTTGCCGCCTGCACCGTCAGGGAACCCGAAGCGGAGCCTGCGCCGACGGAGGCCGTGGAGCCCACCGCAGCGCCGACACCCACGCCCAAACCCACGCCGGAGCCTACCCCGGAGCCGACGTCCGAGCCCACCCCGGAGCCGGAGCCTGAATTCCGCAATCCTTTCAACGGCGCACCGCTGGACGAGCCCATCCATGACCGTCCTTTTGCCGTGATGATCAACAATCTCAAGCAGGCGCAGCCGCAATGCGGTATCAGCGAAGCGGACATCATCTACGAGGTGCTTGCCGAAGGCGGCGTGACCCGTATGATGGCCATTTTCTCCGATATTCAGAGCGTGGAGCATCTGGGCAGCATCCGCAGCATCCGCCCCTATTATATTGATATTTCCCTGTCCTACGATGCCGTGACCTGCCATGCAGGCGGCAGCGAGGACGCATACAGCCGCATCCGCAATGAAAAGATCGAGAATATCGACGGCGTGCGCGGCAGCTATCCGCTCACGGTGTTCTACCGCGATCAGGATCGCAGATATTCCGGCTACGCCATTGAGCACACGCTGTTCACCGAGGGCGAGAATCTCTACAAGTGCGCCGAGGCGCTGAAGTATGACCTGACCGTCCCGGAGGATTACGACACCGGCCTCCGCTTTGTCAAAGACGCCACCCCTGCCGATGGCGAGGACGCGAAGAAAATCACCATCGCGTTCAACAGCGGCAAGAGCACGGCGCTCACCTACCATGACGACACCGGACTTTACACCGCGGTGCAGCACGGCGCGAGCTATGACGACGGCAACACCAAGCAGCCCGTGACCTTCCGCAACGTCATCATGCTCTCCGCCGCGACCAAGGTGCTGGATAATTACGGCAGACTCAAAGTCGATCTCATCGGCAGCGGCGACGGTTACTATGTCTGCGGCGGCAAGCTCATCCCGATCACCTGGGAGCGCGACACGCTGGCTGACTGCTTCCGCTATTCCCTTGCCGACGGCAGCGAGCTTTCCGTCAGCGAGGGCAAGACCTACATCGCTGTGCTCTCCATCGGTCAGAGCGAGATGCAGTACGAATGATCGGCGAAAAATGAGTTGAATGAAAAAAGCATCGTACCTTTCCCGGGAAAGGTACGATGCTTTTTCGTATATACTGCGTTACGGCGTCGGGGCGTCCTCCTCCGCATAGACGCGCAGAAACTCCTCCAGCGTGCGCTGACAGGTCTCCCGCGCAAGAAGATAGCTGGCGCCGTGTCCGGCGTCCGGCACAGTGATGAGACGCTTTTCGGCGACGCACGCGCCGTAATTCTCGATCGTGAAGCGGATCGGCACAAAGCTGTCGTGTTCGCCGTGAAAAAACAAAACGGGGATGCGGCTTTGCTGCAGGGTGTCAGTGGTGGAGCAGGCACGAAAATCAAAATCCGCAAACAGCTTTGCGTAAAGCTGTGCGATGTCGATGACCGGGTGCATGGGAACATGAAAGCGGTTTTTGAACATATGCACAAACTGCGCATACGGACTGGTAAAGCCGCAGTCTGCGATCACGCAGCGGACATTTGCGGGCAGCGGCGTTCCGAGGGACATAAGGACGCTGGAGCTGCCCATCGAGATGCCGTCGAGCACGATGCGGTGATCCGGCCCGAAGCGGTCGGACAGATAGAGCGCCCAGTCGCAGACGTCAAAGCGCTCCTTCACGCCGAAGGTGATGTATTTGCCCTCGCTCTCGCCGTGCGCGCGCTGACAGACCGTGAGGATATTCCAGCCGAGGGAATGATAATAGGGATAGATGATGCCGAAATCGCACCAGGGGTCGCTGCGGTAGCCGTGGACAAGCAGCAGAGTCCCTTTTGCGTTCTCCGCGGAGAGCAGATACCCCGCCAGCCTGAGCCCGTCCCGGGAGCGGATGGAAACGCGCTCCGGATTCTGATCGCGGAACCACTGCCCGCCGGCGAGGATCTCATCCCGGTATGGCAGAAGCCATTTGCTTTTTCCCGGCTCCGGCTTGACCGGCAGACGTACAACGCCCAGATAAAACGCGGCGTAGCTGACGGCAAACAGCAGCAGCACGATCACAAGTAAAATCAGCAGAACGATCATTCAGAGACCTCCATTGCATCATTATAATAGTATGCGACCAGCAGATCGACGCATTTTCCGTAGGTCTGCAGTCCGAGCGACTGCCCGTAGCTTTGCAGAAATCCGGTGTAAACGCTGTCGGACACGGTGCTGACCGGCGTTTCAAACTGCGACCAGTAGACGCTGTTGGCATTCAGGTCTGCGCGCACGCCGTCGGACAGGCGCTGATAATTCTCCGCCCATGCCGCATAGTCCGCCCTGTAAAGCGCGTTGCCGAGATGGATGTAGGCAAGCAGGCAGGCGGAATAGGCATACGCATCGTTGCGGCTTTCGAGACAGGCGAGCACGGCGGCAAAGTTTGCCTCGTCCTCCTCCGCAACGCCGCGCTGGTGCGCGATCTCATGCGCGATCGTGGAGGGAATGAGCGACGCGGGACAGTCCGTGTTGATGTTGGCCTCGCCGGTGAACGGGAAGAAAAAACCGGTGAAATTGATGTAGCTCATGACGCGGGAGAAAAAGACGCGCTTCGGCGTCACAGCGTCACCCGCAAGGCAGGGAACGGAGACCTGCACATGATCGTAAATGCTTGCGGCGCGGTCAAAAACAGCGTCGAGATCCTCAGCAAATTCGCCGTTCCCATCACGCTGCACCAGCGCACCGTAGTCATTGACAAGATCGGTGAAGCGGCGCGTAACGGCGGTGAGCTGCTCCACGCTGACAGGCGCGCCGTAAATACCGCTCTGCTGCTCGAAATCGGAGGCGTAGTAGTAAACGCCCCAGAGCAGGCAAAATCCGCCGTAGATCAGTGAAAACGCAGTCAGCAGCGTGAGAACGAACCGATACAGCCTCGCAGCGCGCTCCGGTCTGCGAAGAAAGCACACGATCGAAAAAATTATGTAAACCAAAAGCAGGACAACCGCCAGCGTGATCAGCAGCTCTGCGACGGAAAACGGCACATGACTGCAAAGTCGGCTGAGCGCACGATGGCACGGACGGACGAAGCGCTCGGAGACGGAAAGCATGAGCGCCGTCCGGCTGCGCAGGGCAAAATAAGCGCCGATGACGAGCAGACCGAGCAGGCAGAGACAGTGGCGAACGGGACACAGCCGAAACCACCGCCGCAGCGCCGAACGATTTTCGGTTTTAAAAGCAGTATCATTCATATAAATAATTATATACCATTTGCAAAAAAGTGCAATCCTGCATCGCCAGGTGGATTGAGACAGATCAGGAAAACAATGGCACGCATGCTTTTCGGAGAAGCGCAGAAAATAGGGCTGTAAGTCAAACAAGTTTTATGGAGGAGAAGTAATGAAAAGAGCCATGGTATATATTCTCGCTCTGACAATGGTGTTTACAACCATGCTTTCAGGCTGCGGCGCAAGCGGCATGAACAGAACGGAATCGTCAGCGGGCAAAAAGCCCGAACCGACCGTCATCCCCGAAGAAATGATGCCTGATCCCGAGGACGGCGTTGTCACCGACCGCGACGGCATCATCACCGACGGCGATACCGGCGCCGGCACAATCGACGGTGCGATGAACGGTCAGAAGCCGGCGGAATCCGGTGGTGCAGGCAGCACGAGCGGCGCAGGCGGTGCAAACGGCACGAGCGGCGCGGGCGGCACGGATGCAGGTATGAACGGCGGCGACGCAGCGAAAAACGGTGCGGCGATGAACGGTATGGGCATCGGCGCAGGGAAAAACTAAGCGGTGAAAAAGCAGCGGGAACGAAGAATGTTCCTGTTGCTTTTTCGCGTTTCCGGGCGTAAAATAGCAGAAAAAAATCGGAGGTGCGGTATGAGCTACATCCCAACGCCGGAGCAGGCGCTTGCGCTGACAGCGCAGTACAATCAGGATGCGTTCCATCTGGAGCACGCAAAAACGGTCGGCAAGGTCATGGCGTATTTTGCAAAGGAATACGACCCGGAGAACGTCGATTTCTGGCACGCGGTCGGACTTTTGCATGATATCGACTTTGAACAGTGGCCGGAGGAGCACTGCGTGAAGGCGCAGTCCCTGCTGAAGGAGCTGGACATCGACGATGCGGTGATCCACGCCGTCGTTTCCCACGGTTACGGCCTGTGCATTGATGTCGCCCCGGAGAAGTATATGGAAAAGGTGCTGTTTGCCGTCGACGAGCTGACCGGGCTGATCGGCGCCGCCGCGCTGATGCGTCCGACGGGCTTCGAGGGGATGGAGGCAAGCTCTGTAAAGAAAAAATTCAAGGATAAGAAGTTTGCCGCGGGATGTTCCAGAGATGTGATCACGCGCGGTGCGGAAATGCTCGGAATGGAATTGAACGAGCTGTTCGAAAAAACGCTCGCCGCGATGAAAGAGTAAAAATGTCTGCTCATTTTGTCGACGCAGTTCCCGATGCGGATCCGATGTGAAATGGAAAAAACCTGCATTTATCTTGTGGTTGCAGGGAATTATTTTTCAAGATTTTGGGTCGACAAAAAAATCAAAAAAACTTTGAAAAAAAGTGTTGACAAAAGTAACTGAGCATGCTATATTAACAAAGCTGTCGCCGATGAGGGCGGTGCCCGGAAGCGGAAAGACAGCGAGTGTACCTTGAAAATTAAACATTGTAAGACATGACTTTTTTGAAGTCATGGAAGCTTAAGCAAAACTTAAGCACCAGCAAGAAAAGGGCTTTTAAGACGTAAAAACGTCGAAAAGATT
>JAZQNZ010000056.1:0-11323 GCA_045627665.1 Oscillospiraceae bacterium | reverse complement strand
GCGGAGAACGGACTGCCGGAAGGCGTAGTCAAAGGAGGCCATGTGCTCGCGCATTCCGCCGTCCTGCCCGGGCTTGCCCACCACGGAGCCGATCTGCCAGGAGATGAAATTTATGTCGTTTCCTTCCGCCAGAAGCGTCAGTGCCTGCTCGTTGAGAGAAGCCTGATCGTCCTTCGCGTTCCAGACCGCTTCGCTGTGGGGAATACCGGCATCGGTGAGCATCTGCTTGACCTCTGCCATGCCGGCACTGGCTTTCTGGTCGCCCTCGGCGGCAAAGTAGATAAATTTACGGTCCTTCAGACCATCCAGCTCGCCGATGTTCCACTGACCGTCCACGAAAAGGCAGGCGGCGTAGAGATCGTCATACTTCGCGTCGAGATACAGCGAGACCATGCAGCCCATGGACTGCCCCATGCCGTAGACCCGATCCGTGTCCACATCGTAGCTTTCGCAGAGCATACGGATGAGATTGGCGGCGGCCTCGACATAGTCCGTGATCTCCTCGGAGCCGCTGTTGTCGTCGATGATGGTGGTGTTGAACTGGGGGACGGCGACGATGCAGGGATACTCCGCCTGCCACGCTTCGGAGGCCCAGATCATGGCGCCGCGGCACTGAATGACCGGCGCGTTGACGGCCTTGCCGACAAGGCTGGAATCGGACATGAAGAACACGAGCGGGTATTTGTCGCCGTTTCCGTAGTTTTCGGGCAGGAAGAGGTTAAAGTCAAGCGAAAGTCCCGTCGAGGGGTCTTCGAAAAGCTCCTGCGAAAACTTGTCCTGCACCTCGTCGCGCAGGATGTTGGTGGCGGGGACGGAGGCATCGTAAGCGGCGGGGTTGCCGGACATACCGTTCGGCAGCGGGGGATACGACACCGGCTCCGGTGTCGGCTCGGCTGTCGGCTCGGCGGCGGGTGCGTCCGTGACCTCGGCGGCGGCCGCTTCGGGTGCCGCAGGCTCGGCGGCGCTGTCCGGTGCAGAGCCGCAGGCACAGCAGCCGAGAAGCAGGCTCAGGATCAAAAGCAAAATGGCTGATTTCTTCATGGCAGAATGACCGTCCTTATCATGAATTCCTTTGGGAAAAACTTATCATTTCCCAAATTAAATTTCAATTCATGTGCCCGAATTTAGATATTTCGTCCACATTTCAGTGGCAGAAATTCAACAGTTCCGATCTTTGTTTGTGATAGACTTCAAAATAGATAAATCTACATATTTGAAAAGGATGTGCTGTTGTGAAGATAAAGTGCGTGACCGGAAACCGACCGGACGGGCAGAAGATATGCTCTGCAAGGATGGAGTACGATACGGCTCTGGACCCGTTTTCCGTCGGTCCGGACAGCTTTTCGGTGGAGAACAGGAACATCACCGGCGTGAGCGTGGACGGGAACACCGTGCTGCTCGATCTGGATATTTTTGACCCAGCGGCCTCCGTCATTCCCCGACCGGAAAGAGGCCCCGGCGGTCCGGGAGGTCCCGGCGGAAAGCCCGGCGGCAATCACAAGGGGCCGCCGCCCCATCTGCCGAAAATGACCCGCGTGGAGCCGCGCGTCAGGGTGAAGCAGACGGGCGATATCCGCGCGGCGGACGGCAGCGTTCTGGGCGCGTGGACGGACTACATTTTGTCCGGAGAAGCGGAGGAGCCTGTGGTCGGGGCGTTTCGGCAGTTTGAACACAAGGGGATGCTGTATAACCTCTTTATGCCGGATAATCCCCGAGGCGAAAAGCTTCCGCTGGTGTTTTTCCTCCACGATGCCATGCCCTGCGGGGACGACCCGAAGCTCACGCTCTCTCAGGGAAACGGCGCCGTCACATGGGCGAAGCCGGAGTGGCAGCGTCGGCATCCGTGCTACGTTCTCGCGCCGCAGGTTCGGCGCGGGGAGCCGCTGACGAACGACGACTTTGAGGTCACGGCGGAGTTTGAGCTGCTGAAAGAGATCATCGACCATGTGGCGGAGCACTATGACGTTGACCGAAAACGCATATACGCGACCGGCCAGTCCATGGGCTGCATGGCTTCCTGCGAGCTGAACATCCGCTGGCCCGACTTTTTCGCCGCCTCCATGCTGGTGGCGGGGCAGTGGAGTCCGGAACGCATGGCGGACAAGTGCGCGAACGGGAAGTTCTGGATCCTCGTGGCCCAGAACGACGCCAAGGCCTTTCCCGGCATGAATGCCGTCACGGCGGCGATGGAGGAAAAGGGCGCGAAGGTGCGGCGTATGCTCTGGAACGCCAAAGCAGACTCCGCGCAGCTCGACGCGCTGTGCGCCTCGGCATCCGCCGGCGAGGAAAACATTCTCTATACCGTCTTTCAGGGCGACTCGGTCATTCCGCCCTGGAGAGACAAAAACCCTGGCGCAAACCATGTGTGCACATGGCCGGTGGCCTACGAGATCGAGGGTGTAAAGGAATGGCTGTTCGCGCAGCATCTGTGAAAAAGAGAGGACAGAGCTATGACTGAGTACAGTACCGCAAAACCCGCGGCGGCGGACGAATGTATCGTCGCCGGTGACAAATGGCGTTTTTCCGTGCTGACGGATCGGATGATCCGCATGGAGTATTCCGAATCGGGCGAATTTGTGGACAGCCCGACCCAGATCGTCCTGAACCGCCATTTTCCCGTGCCGGGCTTTTCCGTGCGCGATCGGGGCGACACGCTTCAGATCTCCACGGAATATCTGCTTCTGACCTATGACAAAAAGCCCTTTTCTTCGGCGGGACTTCAAATCCAGATGATGGGCAACCCGTGGCTTTTCAAGACCAGTACCTGGTTTTACGGCGATGAGGAGCTGCTGCTGCGGGACAATCTGGGCGGCAGTGCCTCGACACTGGATAACGCGGTGGGCGATACCTACTATGTGGATAAGGGCGACGAGCAAAAACCGTGGGGCGAGTCGGACAAAAAAGTTCCGATCTGCCCGGGGCTGCTGTCCAAGGCGGGCTTCTCGCTCATCGACGACAGCAGGAGCCTCGTGCTCGGGGCGGACGGATGGCCGATGCCCGCCCCGAAGGGACACACGGATGTGTATTTCCTGTGCTACGGGCGGGATCATCGTGCCACGATGGATGCCTTTTACACGCTCAGCGGCCAAACGCCGCTGCTGCCCCGCTATGCGCTCGGTAACTGGTGGAGCCGGTATTACAGCTACACGCAGGATGAGTATATGGCGCTGCTTGACCGTTTCCGCGACGAAAAGCTCCCCATCGCCGTCGGCGTGCTCGATATGGGCTGGCACTATGTGGACATCGACCCGAAGTACGGCAAGGGCTGGACAGGCTATTCATGGAACAGGGAGCTGTTCCCCAACCCGAAGGCCATGATGGACGAAATGCACAGGAGGGGGATGCACATTTCCCTCAATGTCCATCCGGCGGACGGCGTGAGAGCGCACGAGGACGCCTATATCCCCATGGCGAAGGAGCTGGGCGTGGACTGGGAAAACGAAGTCCCCATCCCCTTTGACGCGACCGACCCGAAATTCATGGATGCCTACTTCCGCTATCTGCACCACCCGCAGGAGGAGATTGGCGTGGACTTCTGGTGGATGGACTGGCAGCAGGGCAGTAACTCCCGCATGGAGGGCTACGATCCGCTCTGGATGCTCAACCACCTGCATTATCTCGATAACGCGCGCGGCGGCAAGCGCCCCATGGACTTCTCCCGCTATGCGGGACTGGGGAGCCACCGCTATCCCATCGGCTTTTCCGGCTCCACCTTCATCACATGGGAGTCGCTGGATTTTCAGCCGTGGTTTACCGCGACCGCGGCCAACATGGGCTACGGCTGGTGGAGTCACGACATCGGCGGGCATCGCAACGGATACCGCGACGATGAGCTGACGACGCGCTGGGTGCAGTTCGGCGTGTTTTCGCCGATCATGCGTCTGCACAGCTCCAACGAGGTGTTCACCGGCAAGGAGCCGTGGAAATTCTGCGCGGATAGTGAGCGGGTCATGCGCCGCTTTCTCCGATTGCGCCACCGGCTTGTTCCATATCTCTACACGATGAATCAGCTTTGCCACAGCCGCAACCGTATGCTCGTCGAGCCTATGTATTACGAGTATCCCGAACAGCAGGAGGCCTATCGGCAAAAGAACGAATACCGCTTCGGAACGGAGCTGATCGTGAGCCCGATTACCTCAAAAAACGATCCCGCGCTCAAGATGGGGCGCGTGGTTACATGGCTGCCGGAGGGGGAGTGGACGGACGTGTTTACCGGCATACGCTATCGCGGCGACCGCCGGATCACGCTCTGGCGCGACATCGACTCCATCCCCGTTCTGGCGAAGGCGGGCGGCATCGTGCCCCTGCAGGCGGAGGAGGAGCTCGGCTGCCGCGTCGATAATCCGACGCACATTGAGCTTTGCGTGTTCGCCGGTGCGGACGGATGCTTCCGTATGTACGAGGACGACGGCGTTTCCATGGCGTTTGAAAACGGCGCTTATGTTTTTACGGAATACCGTCTGGACTGGAAAAACCGGCGCTTTGTGATCGGCGCGGCGCAGGGTGATACGTCGCTCATTCCGGAAAAGCGGCGCTATACTCTGCGGCTGTACGGCTTCGGGAAGGCCGCCGTGCCGGATGCGGTTTGGGACGGAAAACGGAATGTCGCCACGCTGGAGCTCGGGCTTATCCCTGTGAGCGAGGAATACAGCGTGACATGGAATGACACGCCCATACCGGAGAACAACCTCCGCGAGGCCTGCTACGATATCATCAATCGGGCGCAGTGCCCCTTTTCGCAGAAGGAGGCACTGTTCCGCCTGCTCACCGGCGGAAAGAGCGTCGAGCGCATCCTCTCCGAGATCGAGACCATGCCGATCGGCGAGACGCTGAAATCCGCCGTCGGCGAGATGCTTCTCGCCTGAATATGCAGTAAGGACAGGGCGTTTGCCCTGTCCTTTGCGTATCGTTATGAACATTATTTATATTCCACGGTGAAGAAGAATTGGGAGCCGACACCGAGAGTACTCTGCACGCCGATCTTTTCCCCCAGACCCTTGATCGTCTCGGCGGCGATGGAAAGACCCAGGCCGCTGCCCTGCGAGTTGTGGGTGAGGTCGGACTTGTAAAAGCGCTCGAAGATGCGGTCGATGTCTTTGCTGTCGATGCCTGGGCCGTTGTCTCTGACCCAGAACATGGCACAGTGCGGCTTTTTCTCAACACCCATTTCGATCCGTCCGCCGCTGCCCACGAATTTGACGGCGTTTTCCAGCAGAATGTTCATCACCCGCGTGATGTATTTGGGGTCGGTATAGAGCGGCGGAAGCTCGTTCAAAGCGAGCTCCGAGGTGTCGAGCGTGATGCCCAGATCGCCGCAAAGCATCATATACCGATCCACCACAGGGGCAAAGAGCGCCTCGGCAAAGCATTTTTCCTTCTTCAGCTCGGCCTTGTGGTTTTGGATCTTGGACAGCTCCAGGATTTCCTTTACTAATTCTTTCAGCCGGTCGCTCTCCGTGAGGATCGAGGCGGTATAGTGCTTCATGTCCTCCTCGGTCTCATACATCCCGTCGTGCAGCAGCTCCGCCATGGCTTTGATGGAGGTGATGGGTGTTTTGAGCTCGTGGCTCACATTGGACACCAGATCGCGCTGGAGCTTCAAAAGCTCGTCCTGCTGGTGGGATATGCGGAGAAGAAGGAACAGTGCGGCGGCAAAGATGAGGGTATAGATGCCGGCAAAGGTCACGAGAAAAATGTTGATGTCGTTCAGGTCGCGGACGATCAGACTGCCGAAGCGCAGACCGCGGTCGTTTTCCACCGTACAGCCCGCGAGGATGCAGAACACCTTGCCGTTTCGCTTGCCCTCTTCGCCGAGCGGGAAGCGCCGCAGCTTGTAGATATGTCCCTTTTCCATAAGCTCCGGCATAAGCTCTGTCAGACGGGGAATCTCCTTGTCCGGCAAAAACAGCTGCTCTCGGACGATGAGGTCTCCGTCGGAGCGGTAAAGGTAGTACTCCGTGCCGAAGGTGGGGTAGGGATAGTCCACAAAATGGGTCAGCGTATAGCTGCCGCGATCCCGCGCGATCGTCAGCAGGGCATCGTGATACTTAAACGACGGGACGCACACGATGAAGGCCGAGCCGAAGATCATGCCCAGAACATAAAGCGCGACGGCGGTCAGAAAGACCGAGGTTCGGGAACGCTCCCTGACGGCGGCCCTGACCAGCGGATTTTTACTGTTTCGGCTCATCGATCATATACCCCACACCGTAAACGGTGCGAAACTCCACGCCGGTCTTATCCGCCGGAAGCTTTCCGCGCACCCTCGCCAGCAGCGTGTCCACCGCGCGGACATCGCCGTAGTAGTTCTCACCCCAGACAGCGTCAAGGATGTCCTCCCGGGAGGCGACCTCGCCTTTGCGCTCCATGAGATAAGCCAGAAGCTCTACCTCGCGGGGTGTCATCTTCAGAGACTCTCCGCCGACGGTGACGGAATAGGCCTTGGCATTGACGACGAGATTTCCCAGTGTCAGCGTCCGGCTGCTCTTGGGGGCGTGGGTGCGGCGCAGAATGGACTTGACGCGCACAGCCACTTCACGCGGCGAAAAGGGCTTGGCGACGTAATCATCCGCTCCCAGCTCAACCCCTATGATCCGGTCGATCTCTTCGCCTTTTGCGGAGAGAAAGAGGATGGGCACGTCGCTGAATTTTCGGATGTTCCGGCAGACATCCGTGCCGAACATTTTGGGCAACATGATGTCGAGAATGATGAGGTCGTAGCTCTCACTTCGGACGGCTTCCAGCGCGGCTTCGCCGTCGTACACCGAGGCGGTCGTTATGCCCTCTTTTTCCAGATAGGGACGCAGGCTTTGATGGACGACACGGTTGTCGTCGCAGATCAGAACGGAATAAGACTTCATGATCGTACACCCCGCACAGTTCTCTGTATTTCAACAATATCATACAAAATATGTCTTTTCAAGCGTTCGCGCCGGTAACAAGGGGAAGAACAGACGGATTTTGACATTCATGTAACAATTCAACGGGGGTTTCGTGACAACTCCGCACGCGGCCTATGATATGCTGAAAGTGTCGAAAATCGGATAATAGGTTTGAAATGATAAGGAGAAGAGGAACCATGAAAAAATTGCTGGCTTTCCTGTTGGCGTTTGCCATGATCTTTGCCCTTGCCGCCTGCGGCGGCGGCTCTGCTTCGGAAACGGCGGACAACGGTGCCGCGGCTTCGGCGGATGAGTCGGGCCGGACGAAAGTCACCGAAGCGGTCGATCCTGCCGCCTCGCTGACCCCGTGGGGCACCTCCAACAACACCCCCGGTGCCTATGAAGTGTATGAAATGCTCTATGAGTGCGATTCGGGCGCTCATATGTATCCCCTGCTTGCCGACGGGAGCTTTGACGGCGGCTTCGAGTATGCCGGCGAGATGCTTCCCGGCATCGAGCACGAGGACGGCTCGGCGGTCTACGATGTGCACATTTACGACTGCATCTATGACCACAACGGCAACCATGTGACGGCATCGGATGTTGTCTTCTCCTACAACTGGCAGAGGGACAACGAGGCCGTTTCCGGCTGGGGCGACCTTGTTTCGGTGGAGGAGCTGGACGATACGACGGTGCGCTTCACCTTTACGCAGGAGCAGCTCACCATCGCGGGTCTGACGGATATTTTCTGCCGCTGCTACATCGTGTCGCAGAAGAGCTTTGAGGATTCCGGCGATGAGCTCGTCAACGAGATGTGCGGCACCGGCCCGTATAAATTCGTTTCCTATCAGCCCAATTCCGAGCTTGTGATCGAGGCCAACCCCGATTACTGGCAGCTCAAGGCTGGCATGACGCCCCGCCCCGAGCAGCAGCAGAATGTGGACATCATCGACATGAAGATGATCAGCGAGAGCGCCCAGAAGGTCATTGGTCTGCGTACCGGTGCCATCGACTGCGTGTATTCTATCGACACCAACGACGCCAAAACCTTTGAGGGCAAGGCGGGCTATCAGATCGTGACCTATGCGTCGAACTTCGTCTTCAACGCCACCTTCAACTGCGACAGCGCCTCGGTATGCAGCGACCTCAATATGCGTCTTGCCATCTGCAACGCCATTGACATCGACAACCTCATTCTGATGATGGGCGGCAACGAGACCCGTCTGTATGCCTATGCCTGTGACTACTACGCCGATTACAGCTATGTGGACTGGGCGGGACTGGACAACTATAACACCAAGTCCGCCTCGGACCCCGCCGCGGTGCAGAGCTATCTGGAAAAGGCCGGCTATAACGGCGAAAAGATCGTCATCATCACGGCGACGATGGCCAGCGCGGCGGAGATCATCGTCGGTCAGCTTCAGGCCAACGGCATCAACGCCGAGATGAAGACCCTCGATATGGCGACCGCCACCACCGTGGGCGAGGATCCCGCCCAGTGGGACATCAACCTCGGTCAGATGGCGGGCAGCTCTCTGCCGGTCGTGTGGGCGCACGGCTTTGAGGTCTCCAACATCGACACCGGCGACACCGGCGACATCCGCACGGCAAACTTCGTCCGCGACCCCGAATGGCAGTCCATGCTGGAGGAGTGCAACACCATGAATGGCCACAACAGCGAGAATATGCTCGCCTGGTGGCAGCACTGCGTGGACAATGCCTACGCGATAGGCCTGTACACCGGCACCACCTACATGATCATGCCCGAGTACATGACGGAATGCGTCATGGGCGACAAGCAGGTGTTCCTGCCCGGTGCCTGCTCCTACGATTGGAACTAATCCGGCAAAATAGCGGAACTCATCGGCGCCGCTTCGCTGAAAGTGGCGTCGATTCTTTCAAGGAAGGATATAGCTTATGTGGAGATATGTGCTCAAAAGACTGATCGCGCTGGTGGTCGTTCTCTTTTGCGTCGCCATCATCATCTTCTGCGTTCTCTGGTTTATGCCCGGAGACCCTGCGGAGATCATCCTCGGCATGAACGTACCCGAAGCAGACCGCGAGGCACTGCGTATCAAAATGGGGCTGAACGACCCGTTTTTGATTCAGCTCTGGCGTTTCCTGCGCGATGCTTTTTTGAAGTTTGACTTCGGTACATCCTATTCGTATAAAGTTTCCGTCACCTCCGGCTTCGCGGAGAATCTGCCCCGAACGCTGGAGCTGGGACTGATCTCGATCTTCATTCAGACCGTCATTGGCATCCCCCTCGGCGTCACGGCGGCCATCCACCGCAACAGCTTGCAGGATCAGGGTCTGCTGGTTTTCGCCATGGTGTTTATTTCCGTGCCGCAGTTCTGGTTTGCGCTGATGCTCGTGGTGCTGTTCTCGGTGAAGCTGGGCTGGCTTCCGCCCTTCGGTATCGACTCATGGAAATGCTGGATTATGCCGATTTTGGCAAACTCCATTTCCGGCATCGCCATGAATGCGCGTATGACACGCTCGGCCGTACTGGAAACGATCCGCTCCGACTTCGTCACCACGGCGCGTGCCAAGGGCCTGCCGGAGCACAAGGTCATCTATAAGCATATGCTGCCCAACGCGCTGATCCCGGTCATCAACGGCATCGGTATGCAGCTCGGTATGTGTGTCGGCGGCACGGTCGTCATTGAAAATGTGTTCTCCTTCCCCGGCATCGGCAACTATATGCTGACCGGCATCGGCGGCATGGACTACCCCGTGGTGCGTGGCTGTGTTCTGATTTTGGCGGCGGTCTCCGCGGTCATGACGCTCGCGGTTGACCTTGTCTATGGCTTCATCGACCCGCGTATCAAGGCGCAGTATGTGAACTACGCGGCAAAGAAAGGAGCGCACAAGTGATGGAAACGGCAATGCCCAAAGTGAAAAAGAAAAAACAGAGCCAGTTTCGGGAAGTGCTCAAGCGTCTGGCGAAAAACCCCTCCGCCATGATCGGTATGTGTATTTTTCTGGTGGTCATCGTCGTGTGTGTGCTGGCGCCGGTCTTTGCGCCCTATGACCCCAACGAAATGGATCCCACGGCGATCTATGCCGGTTCAAGCTGGCAGCATCTGTGCGGCTGCGACAATCTCGGCCGTGACATTTTCTCGCGCCTTGTCTACGGCGGACGCTACTCTCTCGCCCTCGGCTTCACCTGTGCTTTGATCGGTATGTTTGCCGGTCTTGCCTTCGGGGCGCTGGCGGGCTATGCCGGCGGCGCGGTCGATAATGTCGTCATGCGTATCTGCGATGTCTGGATGGCGATCCCCGGTATGCTGCTGTGCATCATCCTGTCCGCCGTTCTCGGAAACGGTGTTATACAGACCATTCTCGCCATGTCCATCGGCGGCATACCCGCCTCCATCCGCGGCGTGCGCGCCATGGCTCTGCGCGAGAGAAATATGGAGTATCTCGAAGCGGCGAAGGCCATGAACTGCTCCACAGGGAAGATTGTGTTCCGCCACATGATGCCGAACATCGTCGCACCCTCCATCGTCGGCACCACGGGACAGATCGGTGGCTCCATCATGCAGGCCTCGGGCCTGTCCTTCATCGGCCTCGGCATTCAGCCGCCCACGCCGGAATGGGGCGCCATGTGCTCCAGCGGCCGCAACTTCATTCTGACTTATCCCCATCTCATGATCTGGCCCGGCGTTGCGATTTTAATCACCGTTCTCGCCATCAATATGTTCGGCGATGGTCTGCGCGATGCGATGGACCCGCGTCTGAAAGATTAAGGAGGCTGCGCTGTGAGTGAGAATTTTCTCGAAGTAAAAGACCTTGTGGTCGAATATACCTCCGGCGGTCAGCTCATCCACGCCGTCAACGGCGTGAGCTTTGAGCTCAATCGGGGGGAAACGCTGGGTCTCGTGGGCGAGACCGGCGCGGGCAAAACGACCATCGCCAAGGCGATCCTCCGCATCCTGCCCGATCCTCCGGCGAAGATCACGCAGGGGGAGATATGGCTCGACGGCGAGGATTTGCTGAAAAAGCCGGAAAGTGATATGCTGAAAATACGCGGCGCGAAGGTCGCCATGATCTTCCAGGACCCGATGACGGCGCTCAATCCGACCATGACCGTCGGCAGTCAGATCAGCGAGGTCGTGCTGCTTCATAACGACATGACCCGTGCACAGGCGCAGGAGCGCACCGTGGAGATGCTCGAGCTCGTCGGCATTCTCGCCATCCGCTACCATGAGTATCCGCACCAGTCCTCCGGCGGCATGAAGCAGCGCGTCGTTATCGCCATGGCGCTGGCCTGCAACCCCGAGCTGCTGCTGGCGGATGAGCCGACGACGGCGCTGGATGTGACCATTCAGGCGCAGGTGCTGGAGATGATCAATGATCTGAAAACCAGAATGAACACCTCCATGATCCTTGTCACGCACGACCTCGGCGTCGTGGCGGAGACCTGCGACCGGGTCGCG
>JAZQNZ010000055.1:0-3443 GCA_045627665.1 Oscillospiraceae bacterium | reverse complement strand
GCGGGCACCGAACACAGCGTTGCGGATATGTATTACTACGCCGTGTCCGGCGAGATGTTCCGCGGCGACGGTATGCTGCGCCTTGTGATCATCTCTCTCGGCAACGTGGTCGGCGGTCTGTTTATCCCCGCCTGCAAAAAGCTTGCAAACAAGCTGGAGGCATAAGGGAGCCGCGTTCGGCACAAGCCCCGCAATATCCGTTTCAGAATGTCATACCATACACAACATTCGGAATCTCTCTGCGGTTTCCCCGAAGACCGCAGAGGAACTGTACATTGAGGAAGGTGATGAGTTGGAAAACTATACCAAGTTCAAGTTGAAAACTCCCGAAGAGCTTACCGAGATCCTGACCGGTAAGGACAACCTCTTTGTCATTGCCTGCAACAAGTGCTTCAAGGAATTCGCGTCCGTTGACGAACCGGACTGCGATGATTTTCTGGCGCTCGCTGCCGCGCAGGGCAAAAAGGTCACCGGCTGCGCCAAGACTGATTTTCTCTGCAACAAGGTGCAGACGGAAAAGAAGCTGCAGGATCTCATTCCGGAGGGCACGGAAAATGTTGTCGTTCTCTCCTGCGGTCTCGGCGTGCAGACGCTGGCCGACCTGGCAGGCAAGCCGGTCGTCGCCGCGTGCAATACGCTGAATTACCGCGGTCAGCACGGCATGGCGCTGACAAGCAAAGCCTGCGACGCCTGCGCACAGTGCTACCTGAATATCACCGGCGGCATCTGCCCCGTTGTGGACTGCTCCAAGAGTCTGCTCAACGGTCAGTGCGGCGGCGCCAAGGACGGCAAGTGCGAGGTCGATCCCAACCGCGAGTGCGCCTGGGAGAACATCTATCAGCGTCTGGCAAAGCAGGGGCGTCTGGAGGAGTTTGCAAAGCAGCCTGTCCAGATGCGCGATTATTCCAAAGTCGATCACAAGAAGATCAGCGACTATGTCAAGTCCGTCCGCGAGGCCAGATTTGACGGTTATTACGGCGGCGTGCATCCCGCTGAGCGCAAGCAGTTCAGCGAGCACGTTGAGCTTGTCCGCTTCCCCGAACCGGAGACCGTGGTCATCCCCCTGTCCCAGCACATCGGCAAGCCCGCCAATCCCGTTGTCGCCGTGGGCGACAGCGTCAAGGTCGGTCAGATGATCGGCGAGTCCGCCGGCTTCATCAGCGCTCCGGTCCACTCCAGCGTGAGCGGTACCGTTGTCGCCATTGAAAACCGCCTGCACCCCGTCAGCGGCACCGAGTCCCCTGCCATCGTCATCAAATCCGACGGCAAGAATACCCTTGACGAGTCCGTGAAGCCGCATGGCACTCTGGAGAGTCTCTCCCCCGAGGAGATCGTCAATATCGTCCGCGACTGCGGCATCGTCGGCATGGGCGGCGCCACCTTCCCCACTTCCGTGAAGCTGGCCCCCGGCAAGCCCATCGACGCCGTTTTGCTGAACGGCTGCGAGTGCGAGCCGATGCTCACTGCGGACCACAAGGTTCTGCTGCATTACGCAGACGACATTATCTTCGGCCTGCAGGCCATCATGAAGGCCGTTGCCGCGCCGAAGGGCGTGATCGTCATCGAGGACAACAAGCCCGACGCCGTGGAGCTGATGCAGAGCAAGGTCGCCGAGATTGAGAATATCGAGGTCGTCGTTGCCCGCACCAAGTATCCGCAGGGCGCAGAAAAGATGCTGATCAAGCGCGTGCTGGGCAAGAGCGTTCCCAGCGGCGGTCTGCCCGCCGATGTGGGCGCGATTGTCAGCAACATCAGCACCGTCAAGGCCATTTCCGACGCCATCCAGCGCGGTATGCCGCTGATCGAGCGCGTGGTCACCGTTACCGGCGAGCGCGTGAAAAATCCCGGCAACTATATCGTTAAGGTCGGCACCAACGTCAAGGACATCATTGACTACTGCGGCGGCATCACCGGCGAGGACGTCACCGTCAAGATCGGCGGCCCGATGATGGGCATTGCCCAGTCCGATCTGAACGTTCCCGTGCTGAAGGGCGCCAACGGCATCATCGCCTTTGACACCGATCACACCGCGGAGCAGCCCTGCATCAAGTGCGGCCGCTGCGTGGACGTCTGCCCCATGGAGCTGCAGCCCCTGTACTTCTCCAAGTATTACGACGAGGAGAACTGGGAGGGCGTGAAGGCACGCAATATCATGGACTGCATGGAATGCAGATGCTGCGAGTTCATCTGCTCGTCCAAGATTCCGCTCCTCAGCAAAATCAAGGCCGGCAAGGCTGCGGTAAGGGGGATGAAGTGATATGCTGATTACCGAACTGAAATCCAAGGAAGCGATCGAAGCGCTGGTCACCGGCACCTGCTTCATCATCAACTGCCACGGCTGCCGCGAGATCAGCTTCCCCGTGCAGGAGGCTGAGGAGCTGCAGGCCGAGCTGGCAGCCGCCGGCAAGGTCACCGGCATCCTGACCACAGATTATATCTGCAATCCCGAGAATCTGGAGCTGCGTCTGGCTGCCCACAAGGCCGAGATCGACGAGGCGGACGCCATTCTGGTGTTTTCCTGCGGCGTCGGCGTTCAGACCGTTGCCGCCCGCTTTGAGACCAAGCCCGTCTACGCCGGCTGCGACACGCAGCGTCTGCCCGGGTTCCAGGGCGTTACCCCGCTGGAGTATGACTGCAAGCAGTGCGGCGAATGCTTCCTGAACCTGACCGGCGGCATCTGCCCCATCACCGCCTGCTCCAAGAGCCTGCTCAACGGCCAGTGCGGCGGCGCCAAGGACGGCAAGTGTGAGGTCGATCCCGAGATGGACTGTGGCTGGGAGCGCATTTACAGACGCCTTGAAAAGCTGGGCCGTCTGGATCTCATCAAGTGCCCCGTGCAGTACCGCAACCATTCGACCGACAACGAAGTTTACAAACAGAGCGCGGAATAGTTTATTACGATTGGAGCGTAGTGTAATGAAAATTACTGAATTGTTTCGACAGGGTGAATTTGTCGTAACCGCAGAAGTCGGCCCTCCCAAGGGCTGCCATATTGAAGGCGTCGTGGAAGAAGCAAAGGAGTATCTGCCGGGTCTGTCTGCCGTCAACGTCACGGATTGCCAGTCCTCCGTCATGCGCATGGGCTCCCTCGCCACCTGCAAGTTCCTGAAGGATGCCGGTCTGAATCCCATCTTCCAGCTCACTTGCCGCGACAGAAACCGCATCGCGCTGCAGTCTGATCTGCTGAGTGCCGCCGCGTTCGGTATTGAGAACGTCCTCTGCCTCACCGGCGACCACACCAAGCTGGGCGACCATCCCGGCGCAAAGCCCGTGTTTGATCTGGATTCCGTCTCCCTGCTGGCTGCCATCAAGGCGCTGGAAGAGGGTCACGATCTGGCGGGCAACGAGCTGATCGGCGAGGCTCCGAGCTTTGCCAAGGGCGCAGTTGTCTCCCCCTGCAGCGACTCCGTGGATGCACAGCTTGCAAAGATGGAGCGCAAGGT
>JAZQNZ010000054.1:0-3774 GCA_045627665.1 Oscillospiraceae bacterium | reverse complement strand
CGCAACGCAGTTTGAGGACGGCAGCGCCTATCACCAGTATCAGCCGCTGACGAAAAAGGGCAATCTTGCCGTCGGCTCCGGCTTCAACGACGATCCGCTCTGGCTCATTGCCGGGACGGACGCCTATCTGCGCGAGACGGGAGACTTTTCCATTTTGGATGAAATGGTCGCTTTTGACTGCAACATGGACGCGGCGCAGCCTTTGATGGAGCATCTTCGCCGCAGCTTCAACTATACCAGAACGCACCTCGGCCCGCACGGTCTGCCGCTCATCGGTCGTGCGGACTGGAACGACTGTCTGAATCTCAACTGTTTTTCCGCCAATCCCGGCGAGAGCTTCCAGACGACCGGCCCGAATGACGGCCCGGTTGCGGAGAGCGTTTTTATCGCGGGAATGTTCGTCAAGTACGGCCGCGCCTATGCGGATATATGCCGCCATGTCGGCCTGGACGTCGAAGCGGCAGAGGCGGAGACGAGCATTGCGGAGATGGAAAAGACCGTACTGGACGCCGGATGGGACGGCGCATGGTTCCGCCGCGCGTACGACGCCTTCGGAAAGCCGGTCGGCAGCCGCGAGTGCGACGAGGGGCAGATCTTCATCGAGCCACAGGGAATGTGCGTTATGGCGGGCATCGGCAGGGAGACCGGTGAGGCGGCAAAGGCCCTGGAGAGCGTCAAAGAGCGGCTGGATACGAAATACGGCATCGTTCTGCAGCAGCCTGCCTACACGAGCTACCGCCTCAACCTCGGCGAGATCAGCTCCTATCCTCCCGGATACAAGGAAAATGCCGGCATCTTCTGCCACAACAATCCGTGGATCGTTTGCGCCGAGAGCGTGCTCGGCCACGGAAACCGCGCCTTTGAGGTCTACCGCCGCACGGCGCCTGCCTATATCGAGGAGATCAGCGAGCTCCACCGAACGGAGCCCTACGTCTATTCCCAGATGATTGCCGGCAGGGACGCCCCCGGTTTCGGCGAAGCGAAAAACAGTTGGCTGACCGGCACGGCGGCATGGACGTTCCTGTCCGTTTCGCAGGCGATCCTCGGCGTTGTCCCGACGCTGGACGGTCTGCGGATCGATCCCTGCATCCCGGATACGATGAAGTCCTTCCGCGTCACGAGAAAGTTCCGCGGCGCAGTTTACGACATCTCCGTGGAAAACCCGGACGGTGCGGAGCACGGCGTCCGCAGCATGAAGGTCAACGGCGTTTCTCAAAGCGGCTGCGTCGTTCCCGCCGCGGCGGCAGGGGAGCGCGTCCGCGTTGAGATTTTGATGGGCTGAGAACGCACCGCGCATATCCGCGTGCGGAGCAGCATATCGCTTACTGTGTGAAAAGCCCGAAAGGGTGAATAATATACAGTTCCCGCAGCTCTCCATAACTTAGTTGCGGGTTACGAAGAAAAAGGAGGAGTTATTCCCCGCCGACTCGGGGTGCGGCAGTGTGGAGACCTGTCGTAAAAGGCGCGCGGCCTTGCCGGCGCTGAGGACACAGCTTTGCGGAGGCACTGTGTCCGGAGTCGAAAACTATGGCAACTGTTCAGCTCAAAAACGTCAAGAAGATCTATCCCGTGACGGGAGAGACCAAAAAGCGCAGGAAGAGAGACCGGACCGAAGAGGAAGAGGAACGCAAGGTCAAGCTTCAGGTGACCGACAAGGGCGTTGTCGCAGTGCAGGAATTCAATCTGGACATCGCCGACAAGGAATTCATCGTTCTGGTCGGCCCGTCCGGCTGCGGCAAATCCACGACGCTGCGCATGGTTGCAGGTCTGGAGGAGATCACGGAGGGCGAGCTTTACATCGACGGTCAGCTTATGAACGATGTTGCGCCCAAAGACCGCGACATTGCGATGGTGTTTCAGAACTATGCACTGTATCCCCATATGACCGTGTATGAAAACATGGCCTTCTCCCTGAAGCTGCGCAAGGTCAGCAAGGAGGAGATCGACCGCAAGGTGCGCGAGGCGGCGGAGATCCTGGACATCACCCAGTATCTTGACCGCAAGCCGAAGGCGCTTTCCGGCGGTCAGCGCCAGCGCGTCGCCATCGGCCGCGCCATTGTCCGCGACCCGGCGGTGTTCCTGATGGATGAGCCGCTCTCCAATCTGGATGCAAAGCTGCGCAACCAGATGCGTGCGGAGATCCTGAAGCTGCGCGAGCGCATCAACACGACGTTTATCTATGTCACGCATGACCAGACGGAGGCCATGACGCTCGGTGACCGCATCGTTATCATGCGCGACGGCTATATCCAGCAGATCGGCACCCCGCAGGAGGTGTTTAACAATCCGCGCAACCTCTTTGTTGCAGGCTTTATCGGCACCCCGCAGATGAACTTCTTTGATGCGGAGCTGACGCGCGAGGGCGAGAAGTATTTCGTGGAACTCGGCGGCGTGAAGATCGAGCTGAGCGAGGAAAAGGAAGCCCGCCTGAAAGCGAACGACGTGCAGAGTCAGTCCGTCACGCTCGGCATTCGCCCCGAACACACCGAGCTGGCGCCCGACGGCATTGCCGCAAAGATCGACGTTTCCGAAATGATGGGCTCCTCCGTCCATCTGCATGTGACTGCAGAGGGCAGGGACGTTGTCATCATTGTTCCGACAAGCGAGCTGAGCGCGGAGCATTTCAAGATGGGCGACGGCGTCAGCTTTACATTCCGCGGCAATTCCGCACACGTTTTCTCCAAAGAAACCGAGAAAAACCTGGAGTGGTAAGGCATACAGTTCCAGTTATGACAAGCGGCAGAAGCATTCCCGGCTTTCTGCCGCTTGTTTCCGAATCGACTGCTGATAATTTCACATTTGAAAGGCGGAACCGAATTCCATGAAAAAGAAAGAACTTGCGCAGCAGCAGGCGGAAGCGATCGTTGCGCAGATGACGCTGGAGGAAGCTGCCTCCCAACTGAATTTTGAATCTCCCGCCATCGAGCGGCTGAATATTCCCGCTTACAACTGGTGGAACGAGGGTCTGCACGGCGCAGCCCGTTCCGGAACTGCGACCATGTTCCCGCAGGCCATTGCGCTGGCCTCCATGTTTGATGACGGCCTTCTGGAGCGCACGGCACAGGTGATCGGTCTGGAAGCGCGTGCGAAATTCAACGAGGCTTCAAAGCGCGGCGACCGTGATATCTACAAGGGCGTGACGCTTTGGTCGCCCAACATCAATATCTTCCGCGATCCCCGCTGGGGCCGCGGGCATGAAACCTACGGCGAGGATCCGTACCTGACGTCGCGCCTCGGCACGGCATTCGTTCGCGGTCTGCAGGGCGACGGAGACTACCTCCGCGCTGCCGCCTGCGCAAAGCATTTTGCAGTCCACAGCGGGCCGGAGAGCATCCGCCACAGCTTTGATGCGAAGTGCAGCATGAAGGATATGTATGAGACCTATCTGCCCGCGTTTGAGGCGCGTGTCACCGAGGCGGAGGTAGAGTGCGTTATGGGGGCGTACAACCGCGTCAACGGCGAGGGCGCCTGTGCAAGCCATTTTCTCATGGCACGGCTGAAGGAGTGGGGCTTCAACGGATACTTCGTCTCCGACGCATGGGCGCTGCGCGACTTCTACAACGGCCACAAGCTGACGGAGACGGCAGAGCAGGCCGCCGCGCTTGCGCTCGGCAAGGGTTGCGACTGCAACTGCGGCAACACCTATCCGTTTCTGATGGACGCTTACCGGGACGGCCTTGTGACCGAAGAGCAGATCCGCACCGCCTGCGTCCATCTGTTCAGAACGCGCTGCCGCCTCGGCCTGTTTGACGAGGACAACGGGTTCGGCGGACT
>JAZQNZ010000053.1:0-4401 GCA_045627665.1 Oscillospiraceae bacterium | reverse complement strand
TTTATGCTCTCATGCCTGACGATCTATCTTTTCAATATCGCAAAGGAGCATGCGGAGCTTCTGGTGAAATCCCGCGAACACGATGCACTCGAGAAAACGGCGCAGCAGCTTCTGGCGCTGCGTGAAGAATTTGAGGTCGTTTATTTCGTTGACCCGCAGACCGGAGAATACGATCAGCACATCTCCAACGACGTATTCCACGAAAACGTCCTTTCCCGTATGCAGAACAGCAACAATTTCTTCGTCGATGTGTTTGATAATATTGAGCTTGTCGTCCACCCGGATGACCGCGCAAGCGTCCGCGAATTCTACTCCAGCGAAAATCTGGCGCGCCAGCTTTCGCAGCACCCCTCCGTCAGCGTGAATCTGCGTACTTTGGTGAGAGATGAGTATGTCTGGTATTCCCATCGCGTGATCAAATCCAGCGATTTCAACGGCAGAACACGCTATATCATCGGAATCATGAACATTTCCGAGGCGCAGCGCACCGAGATCGAACAATCGCGCAAAAACGCCGTGATCAACTGCCTTACAAGCGACTATCTTTCGCTCCTGTATATGGACTTTGAAAACAACGAGCACTATCAGTACAAGATGTCGCAGGCCATGATCGACGCTGAAGTGGCGGGCAGCAAGTATAACTCCTATGAAGAAAGCAACAATGCCTACGCGGAGAAGATCGTCTATGAAAAGGACAGGGATTATTTTCTGCTCCGCACCGCGCGCGAGCGTATCGTCCGCCGGCTTTCCACCGGCAGCGCCTATTTCGTGGACTATCGCGCAGTGATAGACGGGGAAATCGTATATCTGCAAAACAAATACGCCGCCGTCGGCGGCATCCCCACCCGGAGCATCGTCGGCATTACGGACATCACAAAGGCAAAGAAAAGCGAGCTTTTCCACCGCGAGGAGCTGGAGCACGTTATCTCCATGCGTACCAATGAGCTGCAGGAGAAAAACCGCGCGCTTTCCAGAATGAACGAAGAGATCGTTGAGCTCATCGGCGACATCGTCGAAAGCCGCGACGAAAACTGCGGCGACCATTGCCGCCGCATCAAGGGCTATACCCACATCCTTGCCGAGCAGGTTATGAAGGATCTGCCCGAATACAATCTGACCAAAGAAGATGTTGAGCTGATCGCTTCCGCCGCCGTCCTGCACGATGTCGGGAAAATTGCGATCTCCGATTCCGTGCTCCTCAAGCCGGGACGTCTGACAAAAGAAGAATTTGAACAGATGAAGACGCACTGCGTCAAGGGTTGCGAGCTTCTGAAAAAAGCACCGATGGACTGGAGCCGTGAATATCTGCAGACCAGTCTGGACATCTGCCGCTGGCACCATGAAAAGTGGGACGGCAAAGGCTACCCCGACGGTCTGACCGGCGACGAGATCCCCATCTCCGCGCAGATCGTTTCCATCGCGGACTGCTATGACGCCCTGACCTCCACGCGCGTATACCACGGCGCATTCTCCTATGAAGATACATATAATATGATTATCAACGGCGAGTGCGGCGCCTTTTCCGAAAAGCTGCTCGCCTGCTTCACGCGGTGCCGCGCCGCATTCGAGATGCACGCAAGCGACCCGGGCAACATCTACGGCACGCGTTCCGCCATCCTGCTCGGCAAGGAACGTCTGGCGGACGCCCGCATCCTCGTCGTGGAAGACGATCCCGTCTCCCTCAAGCTGACGCGCGAGATTCTGGAGAGCGAAGGCGCTATCGTGACGGAGGCTCCCAACGGCGAGACCGCGATTTCCATGATTACCGGCGCGTCAGACCGGATTTTCGACGTGATCCTGATGGATCTGTTTATGGACGATATGGACGGCGCCGAAACGACGGAGCGCATCCGCAGCGCCGAAATTCCATGGATGACAGATGTTCCCATTGTGGCTCTCTCTGCCAGCACGGAGGAGACCAGCGTACGCAAATGCACGGAATGCGGCATGAGCGCTTATCTGACAAAGCCGCTCTCCGTTGCCGCGCTGAACCGTGTTATGATCAATTACCTCCGCAGTCAGACAGAGTCGCTGCAGCAAAAGCTTTCCAGCGCAGAGCGCAAGGCCAGCAAGGACCCGCTGACCGGTCTGAAAAACATCACCGCTTACACCGATGCGGTCGAACAGCTCACCGATGAGATCCGCCGCGGACTCAAGCCGTCGTTTGCCATTGTGGAGTGTGATATCAACAACCTCAAATTCGTCAACGACACATTCGGGCATGATATCGGCGATATTTATATCTGCAACTGCAGCCAGATTATCTGCGATACATTCAAGCGCAGTAATGTTTACCGTATCGGCGGCGATGAATTTGTTGTCATCGCCAACGGCAAGGATTATGTCCAGCGCGAGAAGCTGTTGGAGGAGCTGGCGCTGGAAATCTCCCGCGCGGAAAAAATCGTCGACGTTAAGAGCGGCCGCGCCTCGCTCTCCTACGGTTACAGCGTCTATGATCCCACGGCGGACGAAACCGTCAGTCAGGTGTTCAAACGCGCGGATATTTCGATGTATGTCAATAAGCGTCTGCGCCGCAAGCAGATGAACTGAAAAATCATTGGAATAGTTCATTGAGCTTGCTTGGGATGAAAACCGGACGCCGCAGCTTCCTGCTGCGGCGTCCGGTTTTCGTCTGCTTTGCGATGAGCGGGAGCTGTAAAGCCGAAATTTCTCGCTTTTTAGTGATGTCCGACAACGAGCAAAATGTTATTTTATATTTTTATGAACATATCTAACAGTTTTTGTTGACAGAGATAAATTTTTCGCATATAATTACGATAAATAGAGTGAATGCAAAGAGCATTATCTGTTGTATTATCACAAAAAACGGCATACGACCGCCGCAAATGCGGCGAAACAAGAGAGAATCAAATATGCGGAAAGGGTGGACGATTATGTTAAAGACAGGTAAAATCGGCAAAACATTGATTACGGTCATCAGCATTTTCATCGTGATTGCTGTTGCCGTTGTCGTCGTTATCAGTTCCACGAGAGTTTCCTCCATGAGTGAGGACAACCTCTCCATGAGCTCTGAAGTCGGCGTGAACGTGCTGCGCAGCCGTGTAAACGAGCTCTGCACGGAGGCGGCGCGGCTCAGCTCCGAATTGGCAAACAGCTCTCAGGTCATCGTATCAATGCGCGGCGGCGCCGCGACGCAGATCGCGAATGCGTTCAACAGCGTCTGTAATGATTCAGATATCTTCGGTCTCTTCTATGATCTAAGCGGAAACCTCATCTGGCAGAGTGATGACTCGCTTAATCTTTCCGACATCCCCATTCCCGCGGCGGACAGCCAGGACTATGTTCTCGGCAAGAGCGGCGTGACACTTTATTATCTTGCCTGCACACCGATCTCCGGTACCGGAAGTGTCGTTGTGGGCGTCAACCTCGCCTCTCAAAACTATGTCGATGCCGTCAAGAAGATGGCGGACGCTGAAGTTACCGTGTTTGCAGGCGACACCCGCCTTTCCACCACGGTCACCCAGGCTGACGGCAGCCGTGCGGTCGGCACACAGATGAGCGAAAATGTCAAAGTCATTGTCATTGACGGCGGCGAGGTATATAAGGGCCGTACCGAGATCCTTGAAAAGCCCTACTACGTTGTGTACGAGCCGATTATGGACGGCAGCAAGAACGTTGTCGGTTCTCTGTTTGCGGGCTTTGCCTCCGCTGAAAGCGACAGGAATGTCACGGCTACGGTCATCCTCAGTTGTGTTGTCGGTCTTGCAGTCTGCATCCTGGCGATCATCATCATCACGATCTTCACAAAGCGCAATATTATCTCTCCGATCCTGACCGCCAAGGCGCTCACCGATACGATGTCACGCGGCGTGCTGGACGATGAGTCGGATTTGGTGAAGCTGCCCGATAACGAGATCGGCGAAATGGTTCATTCGCTGGAGGAAACGAAGAAGATCCTCTCCAGCTACATCCACGATATCACCAACGTCATGGACGCCATGGCAAAGGGCGACTTTACGCGCGATACCGAGATCCAGTATCTCGGCAACTTTGAAGCGATCAACACCGCCTTCACGGCAATCCAGAACCAGTTGGGCGACGTTGTCGGCAAGCTGAATTCTTCCGCCACTGAGGTTTCTTCCGGCTCCTCCCAGATCGCAAACGCATCCCAGAACCTTGCAGAAGGCACCACCCGTCAGGCGGACGCTGTTCACAGCCTGCCTGCCACCATCAGCGACATCTCCGACAAGATCCGTCTCAATGCGGAGAACGCCGTCAAGGCCGACGAGTTTGCGACCAACGCCTGCAACAAGGTCCGCATCCAGTCCGAATACATGGATAATATGCGCGATGCCATGAACGACATCAAGACCAAGTCCGCGCAGATCGAAGAGATCATCAAGGCCATCGAGGATATCTCCTTCCAGACCAACATTCTGG
>JAZQNZ010000052.1:0-2286 GCA_045627665.1 Oscillospiraceae bacterium | reverse complement strand
AAGCTGCTTCTGGTGGATGAGCATGGCTGCATCAAAAACGAGGTTTCCCGTGAATATGAGCTGTATTTCCCGCACCCCGGCTGGTCTGAGCAGAACTGCGCGGACTGGTGGAACGCCTGCCTGACCGGGATCCCCGAGCTGCTGCGCGGCTTTGACGCCGCCTCTGTCGCGGGCATCGGCGCCGGCGGACAGATGCACGGTCTTGTCGCGCTCGATGCCGAAGACCGCGTGATCCGCCCCGCCATCCTCTGGAACGACGGTAGAACGGGCGAAGAGGTGGATTATCTCAACGAGGTCATCGGACGGGAAAAGCTCTCCGCGCTGGCGGCGAACATCGCCTTCGCGGGCTTTACCGCGCCGAAGATCCTCTGGATGAAGAAGCACGAGCCGGAAAGCTTTGCGCGCATCGCAAAGATCATGCTGCCGAAGGACTACGTCAATTATATGCTTACCGGCGTCCACTCCTGCGACTATTCCGACGCCAGCGGTATGCTGCTGCTCGATGTGGAGCACAAATGCTGGTCGAAGGAGATGCTGGACATCTGCGGCGTCACCGAAGCGCAGATGCCGAAGCTGTTTGAAAGCTACGAAGTGATCGGAACGCTGAAGGCGGACGCGGCAAAGGCGCTCGGTCTGCCCGAGGGCGTGAAGGTCGTGGCCGGCGCGGGCGACAATGCCGCGGCTGCGGTCGGCACCGGAACGGTCGGCGCGGGCGGCTGCAATATTTCGCTCGGCACCTCCGGCACCATTTTCATCACGAGCGACACCTTCGGTGTTGACCCGAACAACGCCCTGCACGCGTTTGCCCATGCCGACGGCGGCTATCATCTCATGGGCTGTATGCTCTCCGCCGCAAGCTGCAATAAGTGGCTGTGCGACGATATTTTCGGCAGCACGGACTATGCCGAAGAGCAGAAGGACATTACCGACGACAAGCTGGGCAAAAACCGCGTCTTTTTCCTGCCGTATCTGATGGGCGAACGCAGTCCCATCAACGATACCAATGCCCGCGCGACCTTCACGGGCATGACGATGGACACCACGCGCTCCGATCTTGTGCAGGCCGTGCTGGAGGGCGTTGCCTTCGCCATCCGCGATTCCTTCGAGGTCGCGCGTTCGCTGGGCATCACGATTAACCGCAGCAACATCTGCGGCGGCGGCAGCAAATCCCCGCTGTGGCGCAGAATTTTTGCAAACGTGCTCGGCATCCCGCTGGATATGGTCAAAACCGAGCAGGGCCCCGGCTACGGCGCCGCGATGCTGGCGATGGTCGGCTGCGGTGTGTTCGGAAGCGTCGGCGAGGCTGCGCGCATCCTTGTGGAGTCCGCCAGCACAACGCTGCCGGACGCGAAGCTGACCGCGCTTTACAACGAGCGCTATGCCGAGTATCGGAATCTCTACCCCGCGCTGAAGAGTGTTTTTCCAAAAATAGTGTGAGAGGAGAACTGCCATGAAGATCTATTCTGTGACCGATCCGGAGTTCCGTCCCTACGGAAAGCTGCTGGAGGGGTTTGACACGGCGGAGCTGCTGGCCGCAATGCGCGGCGTTGCCATGCCGGAGCGCGGCACGGCCTATGCACCCGGCATTGACGCACTGGAAGCGTGCGCTGTTTTCAGCGAGCTTTCCGACCGCGCCTACGGCGGAATGCCCGCACAGCTCGGTATGTGCTGGGGATGGAATACAAAACTGAACTGTCTCGAATACCACCGCGACAGCGAGATCAACATCGGTGCGGATGATTTTATCCTGCTGCTTGCCCGCGCGGACGACATTATCGACGGCAAACTGGACACCGCCTGCGTCAAGGCGTTCCGCGCCCCCGCCGGCGCCGCCGTTGAGGTTTATGCCACGAGCCTGCACTATGCGCCCTGCCAGGTGAGCGACGCGGGATTTCGCGTGGCAGTCGTGCTGCCGAAGGGCACCAACACCGAAAAGCCCGCATTTGCCGCAAAATCTGCCGAGGACGGCTGGATGACCGCGCGCAACAAGTGGCTGCTCGCCCACGCGGAGGCGGACGAGGCGAAAAACGGCGCCTATGTCGGTCTTATCGGCGAAAACATTGATATAGCAAAGGAAATCTAAGATAACGATCTTACAGGAGGGACAGACAATGATGAACATACCGGAAGTGAAGCTGGGAATCGTCGCGGTATCGCGCGACTGCTTCCCGATCACGCTGTCAACAGCGCGGCGCGAGGCGATTGTGAAGGCGTACGGCGAAGGGCTGTATAACTGCCCGGTGACCGTGGAGAACGAGAAGGATGCGCAGAAGGCCGTGGCGGACG
>JAZQNZ010000051.1:0-3091 GCA_045627665.1 Oscillospiraceae bacterium | reverse complement strand
GGGACAGATCGACGATCTCATCAGCGAGATCAATATTCGTACAGAGAAGCACCAACGCGTGGTGGTGACGACGCTGACCAAGCGCATGGCGGAGGATCTGACCGACTATCTGACCAACGCCGGCATCCGCTGCCGTTATTTGGATCACGACATCGACGCCATGCAGCGCATGGAGATCATCCGCAATCTGCGCCTCGGCGAGTTCGACGTGCTGATCGGCATCAACCTGCTGCGCGAGGGCCTTGACCTGCCGGAGGTATCACTGGTGGCGATCCTCGATGCGGACAAGGAGGGTTTCCTGCGCAGCGAGACGAGTCTGATCCAGACCATCGGCCGAGCCGCGCGCAACGCGGAGGGCACGGTCATCATGTATGCCGACGCCGTGACGCGCAGCATGAAAGCCGCGATCACGGAGACGGAGCGCCGCCGGAAAAAGCAGCAGGCCTATAACGAGGCGCACGGCATCGTGCCGAAAACCATCGTCAAGGACATCCGCGACCTGATGCAGCTTTCCGACAGCACTTCGGATATGAAGCGGAGCAAGTCCGCCGTCAAGATGACCGACCGCGAGCGCCGCGCGGAGATCGAGCGGCTGGAGAAGCAGATGAAGGACGCTGCGAAGATGCTGGAATTCGAGATCGCCGCCGAGCTGCGCGACCGGATCATCCTGCTCAAGGGCGGAGACAAATGAGAAAACAAACCTCTGATCCCCGCGCCCGGCGGCACGGCGGAGAATGCTTCTTCCGTGACCGCTCTGCCCGTCTGCCGCGGAGCAAAGAGAACACGGAATCGAAAACAGAGCATGGTTCGACGCGCGTCGGGGAGGATCGCTACGACGGAAGTCAGGAATGATTTTACAAAGGGGCAGATGTGGAAGGTCATCCTGAAGATGGCTGTTCCCATGATGCTCGCGCAGCTCGTCAACGTGCTGTATAACGTTGTGGACAGAATGTATATCGGACACATCCCCGGCGTCGGCTCGCTGGCGCTGACCGGGCTTGGCCTGACCATGCCGCTTGTGTCCATCATCACGGCGTTTGCCAATCTCTGCGGCAGCGGCGGCGGGCCGCTGTGCTCCATCTCGCGCGGCGAGGGCAACAAAGAACGCGCCGAGCTTGTGATGGGCAACACCTTTTCCCTGCTGCTCATCTTCGGCGTCAGCCTGACCGTGCTGCTGTCCGTTTTTATGGATCGGATCCTTGTCATCTTCGGCGCAAGCGCGGAGACGCTGCCCTATGCTTCGGAGTATTCCCGCATCTATCTGCTCGGCACGCTGTTTGTGATGATCAGCCTCGGTATGAACGCTTTCATCAACGCGCAGGGCTTTGCGAAAATGGGGATGCTGACGGTGCTGGTGGGCGCAGTTGTGAATATCGTGCTTGACCCGATTTTTATCTTTGTGCTTGATATGGGCATTGCGGGTGCGGCGTGGGCAACGCTCATCGCCCAGTTCTGCTCTGCGGTGTGGGTGCTGAAATTTCTGTTCAGCCGGAAGGCGATCCTCGATCTGCGGCCGCGGTTTATGCGTCTGCGTGCCGACATTGTCGGACGCGTCCTCGCCCTCGGCGTGACGGGCTTCGTGATGGGCGTCACGACCGGACTTGTGCAGATCGGCTGCAACGTTCAGCTTCAGCGCTACGGCGGTGACCTGTATGTCGGGGTCATGACCGTCATCAACTCCGTCCGGGAGATCGCATTCCTTGTGATGCAGGGGCTCGGCGCAGGCGCACAGCCCGTTCTCGGCTACAACTACGGCGCAAAAGCCTACGACCGCGTCCGGACGGGCATCCGCTTTTTCTGCATCAGCTCGCTGCTGTATGCGTGTACGGTCTGGCTGCTGAGCGTGACGGTCCCCGAAGCGATGATCCGGATCTTCAACCGCGATCCGGAACTGCTGCGCGCGGGTGTTCCCGCCGTGCGGATCTACTTCTGCGGGTTTATGTTCATGTCGCTGCAGTCTGCGGGACAGTGCGTATTTGTCGGGCTTGGCAAGGCAAAGCACGCGGTCGTCTTTTCCATGCTGCGCAAGGTCGTGATCGTACTGCCGCTGGTCTATCTGCTGCCGCTGATTCCCGCGCTCGGCGTCCACGGCGTTTTCTGGAGCGAGCCGGTCTCCGACATTCTCGGCGGCGGCGCGTGCTTCCTCACCATGTATTTTACCGTTTACAGAAAGCTCGGCAGGGAACTGAACGCTGCCGCGCGGGAGGGTTGATACGCTTATGAAACTGATGCTCATCGACGGAAACTCCATTGTCAACCGCGCATTTTACGGCATTCGTATGCTCAATGCGCCCGACGGCACGCCGACCAACGGCATCTACGGCTTCCTTGCAATTTTGCAGCGCCTGCTGGACGAGGAGAAGCCCGACGCCCTGACCGTCACCTTCGATGTTCACGCGCCGACCTTCCGGCATCTGCAGTATGCCGACTACAAGGGCACCCGAAAGGGGATGCCGGAGGAGCTGCAGGTGCAGATGCCGCTGCTGAAGCAGGTGCTGGACGCGATGGGGATCGCCCGCATCGAGCTGGAGGGCTGGGAGGCCGACGACCTGCTGGGGACGCTCTCCCGTCAGTGCGAGAGCGCCGGGGAGACCTGCGTTATCGTCACCGGAGATAAGGACTCCCTGCAGCTCGTCACGGAGAAAACCCGCGTTCTGCACGTGAAATCCCGCATGGGACAGACGGAAACGATCAACTATACCCCCGCCCGCTTCCGCGAGGAATACGGTTTTGAACCCATCCGCATGATCGACCTGAAGGCGCTGGTGGGCGATTCCAGCGATAATATCCCCGGCGTGCCCGGCGTGGGCGAAAAGACCGCCATGGGCCTCATGCAGACTTACGGCAGCCTCGAGGCTGTCTATGCCGACATCGACGCGCTGGACGTGAAAGACGGCGTGAAGAAAAAGCTGCGGGAGGGCGAGGAGAGCGCACGGATGAGCTTTGACCTTGCCACCATCCGCACGGATGCGCCCATCGACTTTGCGCCGGAGCAGGCCCGTTGGAGCTTTGACCGGGTACAGCCGGAGCTGTATGAGCTGTTTCTGCGGCTGGGCTTTACGAAACTCATCGACAAGTGGGGCCTGCATCC
>JAZQNZ010000050.1:0-7413 GCA_045627665.1 Oscillospiraceae bacterium | reverse complement strand
GGCAATCACGGTATGCTCCGCAAAAATCTCGAGGCGCTCGCTGCCGCTTGCAACATAGGCGCCGAGGCAGGCGTTCCCCTGCATGATCAGGTCGCTGCACTCGCTGCCGAACAGGATCTCAACGCCGTTGCTCAGAAGATACTGTTCAATGCCGAAATAGATCTGCTGCGCTTTTTCCGTACCCATGTGACGGATAGGGCAATCCACCAGCCGAAGTCCGGCGCGGATGGCGCGTCTGCGGATCTCCTTGGTTTTTTCCGGATTGCCGATCCCCTCGATATGCTGATCGGCGCCGAATTCCAGATAGATCTGATCCACATAGCCGATCGTGTCCTGCACAAGATCGTCCCCGATCAGACGCGGCAGATCGCCGCCCACCTCGGAGCTGAGGGAAAGCTTCCCGTCCGAAAAAGCGCCCGCACCGGAAAATCCGGTCGTAATGTGGCAGTTGGGCTTGCAGTTGACGCATGTTCCCGTCACGGATTTGGGACAGCGGCGCTTTTCAACCGCTGCGCCCTTTTCGACCAAAACGATTTTCTTTTTGCTGCCCCTGCGAAGCAGCTCAACCGCCGTGAAAATGCCCGCCGGGCCCGCACCGACGATCAGAATGTCAGTCTTCATCTGTTTTCCTCCGGAATATTGAAAACGGCCGCCTTTTGTAAGGCGACCGTTTTTCCCACTTTTGAAACCTTACGCTTAATTATATTGTAATCACTGCAATTTGTCAAGACGTGCCCCGCCTTGCATCCCGGACTGTGGTGGTGTATAATGAACAAAAAACCAGACAAGGAGCGTTTTTCGCCTTGAATTACAAACATATGCCGCGCAGAGTTCTGCAATACGCCCTCGGTCTGACGGTCATGGCGCTCGGTGTCGTCTTTATGAAGCGCGCCGATCTCGGGATCTCTCCCATCACCGCCGTGCCCGCCGCCGTTTCCTCGATCACGCCGTTCACCCTCGGCAACATGACGATCATGCTGCACGCGCTCTGCGTCGTCGGCCAGTGCATCATCGTCCGGCGCGTAACATTGAAAGCGCTGCTTACCATGCTGGTCGGCTTCCCCTTCGGTTACATCATTGACGGCCTGATGCTGCTGTTTAACCCCGCTGTGAACGGAATCGTGATGCGCGCCGTTCTGCTTATGATCGGCCTTGCGCTCAGCGGACTCGGCGTTCAGCTCGTTGTCAGCTCCGATCTCATGCTGCCGGCGCCGGATGAGCTGAGTCACACCATCAGTCAGGTGTCCGGCAAAAAGCTCGGCAGCGTCAAGATCGTCTCCGACGCGGTCTATGTCTGCATCGCCCTCGCCGTCGATCTAATCTTCACCCGCCGCGTTTCCACGGTCGGCATCGGCACGGTGCTGTCCGTTCTGCTGGTCGGCAGATTTGTCGGCTGGTTTGCAAAGTGGTTTCCGAAGCTGACGATGGAGCCGTTCTGGCCCGCAAAGAAAGATACGGACGAATAACCCCTGACAGGTTTCCTCCATACGCACTCTCTTCCCGCAGCCGGAACATCATGCGTTTTTGACAGACGTAACCCCGTGTGCCTCCCCGCCGGGATGCACACAGGGTTTCTTTTATTCTTCTCTGACCAGCTTTCCGTTTTTCGTGCGGAAGATCATGTACTCCCGCCCTTCCACAATGCGCAGCACACCGGCGAACCCGTCGCCCTCCGGGATGCGCTCGTCGCCCACGGGCAGTGCGATCAGGCTGCGCGTTCCGTCAAAGCAGACCAGCGCGCCGTCCGGCGATGCGTACCAGAAAAGGTCGTCGTCCGCCGCGCGCGCCTCCGGATCGTCAGGGGCCGCCGCAGAATCATCCTGCGCAGCCTGCCCGCACGCTTCCTGCCCGTCTCCGCACAGAAAGCCGCACGCTTCCGCGCAGGGCGGAAGCGCCCCCGTAAGCACGGGGAACGTGTCACAGCACGCCGCCCCGGCATCCCGGTCAGACAGCTTCTCTGTCTCTTCCGTCGCTTCTGTCGTTTCCGCCTTTTCCGGCCTTTTCGCCTCTTCCGCCTGCTCCGGCGCCGCTTCATGTCCCTGCGCTTCCGTCGTCTCCGGCTCTGAAACCGCCGGCCGCTCCGCCAGCAGTCCCGACGGCTCCACGGACTCGATGCTCTGCGGAAAGCCCCGCAAATCATTTCGGCTGAATTTTTTATGTAAACCGATTCCGCCGTTTTCCGGGGCAAGCACGCCGAGGTATCCCTCGCGTCCGCCGCCGTAAACCGAAAGCCGAACGATGCCGGGCATCGCGCGGCAGTGCACATCAAACGCTGTCAGCGCCCCCTGACATATGACGCTCAGTTTTCCGACGGGCACGCCGTCGATCATCACGGGATACGTTCCTTCTGTCATGGTCTGCTCCTCCGCAAAAAATAAAGATGGCTCATCCACATGGTATGAGCCATCTTTGACATATATGCTTTTCGGTCTGGATTACTCCACGGAGTATACGCCGGAAACCAGCGCCTTTACGCTGCTGCCCGCCGTAATGCCGCTGCTGTCGTTCACGGCGGCATACAGGTGGTTTGCGCTCAGTGCGCTGCCGGCGGAAACGCCGGCGCCCGCCGTGGTATCGGCAAGCTCCCCCGCCGCGCTCGCGCTGCCGGAACGCAGAAGGATCTCGCAGCCCGCGCCGCAGCGCAGGGTCTGACCCGCCGTGAGTGTCAGCTCCGCAAATTCTCCCGGGGTGCTGCTGCGCATCTGCGCCGCCGCGTCGGAGAGCTGCTGCTTCAGCTCCGCTTCCATCTGCGGCTGAACAACGCTGTCCAGATAGCTTTTGGTAATCAGCGGATCGGACTGGGAGCCATAGCTGTCGGCTGCATAGATGGCCACCCCGGCAAGCAGCAGAACCAGAACCACAAGCATCGAAATGATAATTCTCTTATTTTTCATATGTAACCTCCGGGGCGCCGTTCCCGGCGCCCTTTTTCGTTTGTGATCATAATCCGAAGCTGACCGAGATCGCGTTGTTGACCGCTTTCATGGTGTTCTCGTCCAGTCTGCCCATCCGCTCCCGCAGGCGCGACTTGTCAATCGTGCGGATCTGCTCAAGCAGGATCACGCTGTCTCTTGAAAGTCCGCAGCCCTGGGCGCTCAGCTCGATATGCGTCGGCAGCCGGGCTTTTCCGGTCTGACTGGTAATGGCGGCGGCGATCACCGTCGGGGAATGGCGGTTTCCGGTATCGTTCTGCACGATCAGTACCGGGCGCATCCCGCCCTGTTCGCTGCCCACCACGGGGCTGAGGTCAGCATAATAGATGTCTCCTCGTCTGACCAAATTCATGTGTACTCACGCTCCGATGCTGAGAAGAAGTCGCCCACTACATCCTATGCAGGGACGTGCTGTTATTCTCCCCCGGCAGCGGAAAATTTATACACACCGAACTTTTCAGTCGTACACTCTCGGTACACGCCTGCTGACAGCGCACAGCAGCTCGTAAGGGATCGTTCCCGCAAGCGCCGCCAGTTTTTCAAGATCGGAATTTTCTCCGAACACCTCGACCTCGTCGCCGACGCCAACGTCCGGCAGATCGGTCAGATCGATCATGCACATATCCATGCAGATGCGTCCCCGCTGCGGTGCAAAGCCGGATTTCGTATAAAACGACGCCTGATTCGACAGGGTGCGGTGCAGTCCGTCCGCATAGCCGACGGGGATCACGCCCATGCGGGTGTCCCGCTCGGTGGTGTAGGTTCCGCCGTAGCTGATTTTCGTGCCTGCGGGATAATTCTTGACCGCGGTGATGCGGGATTTCAGCGCCATGCAGGGTTTCAGCCCCAGAACGCCCTCGGGATCACCGTAGCCGTAAAGCAGCAGACCGGGGCGCACCATATCCAGTGCAAATTCGGGATAAAACAGCGTTCCGCCCGTCGCCGCACAGTGGCGGATGGCAAAATGCGCACCGCCCGCTTCCGCTTTTGCGATCGCGGCGGTAAAGCGCGCGAACTGGCGCTTTGTATATTCCACGCTCGCCTCATCCGGCTCGTCGGATACGGCAAAATGCGTAAAGATTCCCTCCGCGTTCAGCCCGGGCAGCGCACACGCGCGCACAATCGCCGCGGCGGACTCGTCCAGATGCGCTTCGTCGCACAGGAAGCCGAGCCGGCTCATGCCGGTGTCCACCTTGACGTGGACGCGCAGCGTTCCGCCGCAGGCAGCCGCAGCGGCGGAATATGCCTGCGCCGTCTCTTCGGAGGGCAGTGCCTGCGTGATATTGTTTTCGATCAGGACGGGGACATCCTCCACCGGGGAAACGCCGAGGATCAGGATCGGCATCTTCACGCCGCCGGCACGCAGCTCGACCGCTTCGTCAACACAGGCGACCGCAAGATAGTCCGCGCCCGCTTCCTCCAGACGCTTCGCCGCCGGTACTGCGCCGTGGCCGTATGCAAACGCCTTCACTACGCCGAGGTATTTCGTGCCTGCCGGAACATGGGCGCGGATCGCATTCATGTTATGCACAAGATTGTCAAGGCGGATCTCCGCCCAGGTGCGCTTTGTCTCATTCGTCATGTCTGTATCCTTCTTTATGTGTATGAAAAATTTAGTATCTCGCATTGCAAAACGCTCACGCCGCCGCTGCGCACCTCCGCGTGCATCGGCAGCAGCGTTGCCTCGTCAAACCAGACAGTGAGCTCCGTCTCCTCCGCATCGCAGAAATAATCCGCCGCAAGAAGCTGCGTGTCCCCCTCCCGCTCGCGCCATGCGCGCAGCACGCTGCCGCCGCGCAGCGCCTCCGTCAGCAGCGGCATTGCGGTCAGCGGCCCGGGCATCTGCGCCGCGCCGATGACGAGCTGGACGCCGTCGTAGGACAAAACGGTTTCTCCGCTGTGCGCCGTCGCCGTGATTCCGGCAACGGATGCGGGAGAAACGACCTCGACCGCCGTCTGGAGCGCGTCGGCACTGCAGTTAAGCTCGCAGAAGAAAACCTCCCCGCCGCCGGGGGAAGATGTGCATTGTGCGGTAAAGGAAAGCTTCTCCGCCGCAGCGAAGGCATCACGCTGTGTCTCGATCTTCCGCTCCGCGCCCGCAGCACCGCCGCAGCCGGTCAGCAGAAGGCTTATCATCAGTGCAGGTGCAAGGAAAGACCTGCGCATGATTTATTTTACTCCTTAATGATATTTTTTGCAGCCTGCGGTAGCGTCTCGATCAGGTCGCCCGCCGTCATGGCATACTCGCCCATAGATTCCGCGCAGAGGTCGCCGGCATAGGAATGAAGATACACCGCCGTTGTGACCGCCTGCATCACCGGGAACTGTCCCAGCAGTCCCGGGATCACGCCGGTCAGAACATCGCCGCTCCCGCCTGACGCCATTCCGGGATTCCCGTGTGTCGTTATGTAAACTTCTTCGGTCGGGAACGCGATGATCGTCCTGTGACCCTTCAGCACCAGAATGCAGCCATATTCCTGCGCAAAACGCAGTGCGCAGTCCGCGCGGTCGCCGTCCAGAGTGCCGCCGAGACGGGCAAACTCGCCGTCGTGCGGCGTCAGGATCGTGGGCGCCGTCCGATTTTTCAGCAGCCCGGTCTGCCCGGAAAGCACGTTCAGCGCGTCCGCGTCCAGCACCAGCGGCTTCCCGCAGTTTTCCAGCAGAGCGCGCACAACCGCCGCGGTGCCCGCGCCCCTGCCCATGCCGGGGCCGACGGCGCAGACGACGCAGTTTTGCAGCTTTTCCCGAATTATGTCAACTGCACCCGCAGAGACGCCGCCGCTTTCCTCCGCGGGCAGCGGAAAGGGCATGGCCTCGTCGTTTTTGACTGCCGTGATATCATATATAGGCGCGGGAACGCCGAGATATACCAGTCCCGCTCCGCTTCTGACCGCTGCCCGGGCGCAAAGGGTCGGCGCTCCGGTATAGCCGACGCAGCCGCCGAGGATCAGCAGCTTCCCGAAATCGCCCTTATGCGTTTCCGCTTTGCGCTTCGGCAGAAAAACCGCTCCGTCGCGCAGCTCGGTCACGATCATCCCGGTCTCCCCCCTCTGCCTTCCGTACTTTTTACTGCTTTTATTATACTTGCTTTATTAATAATAGTCAAATTTTGTTCTTGCTATTCCCGCGCTTTGCGGATATAATACTGGTGTTATCGCGTTGAACGGGAAAATAGAGAGTTTGCCCGCCCCAGAGAGAAACGGTCATCGGCTGAAAACCGTTTCGGTGAGTGTCGCTTGGTTCGCCCGTGAGCTCCGGCCAATCCCCGGCGGTGGTCTGCGTCCGTTACCGCGCAGAAAAGTGTTCCGAAAGGAAAATGCGGGTGGTACCGCGGAAGCTTTGTTTTGTGCTTTCGTCCCAGATGATGGGCGGGAGCATTTTTGTCTTTAAAGCGAATAAATAACATATACCGAAAGGAAACCGAAACACATGAAAGAACTACTCAGGGAGCTGCGGGAGAAATCTCTCAGCGCCATCGCCGGCACGCAGACCGCCGAGGAGCTGGAAACGCTTCGCGTACAGTATCTCGGCAAAAAGGGTGAGCTGACCGCCATCCTCAAGCAGATGGGCAAGCTGAGCGCGGAGGAGCGTCCCGTCATGGGTCAGCTCGCCAACGATGTCCGCGCCGCGCTGGAGGAGAAGCTGGACGAGCGCAAAAAGTTCCTCATGGAAAAGGCATTGGAGATCCGTCTGGCGGCGGAAACGCTGGACGTTACCATCCCCGGCGAAAAGCACGAGATGGGTCACCGCCACCCCATGTACATTGTCCTGGATGAGATCAAGAGCATCTTCATCGGCATGGGCTTCGACATCCTCGAAGACCGCGAGGTGGAGTTGGCGGAGTATAACTTCACAAAGCTGAACGTGGAGGAGGGGCACCCCGCAAGGGAGTGGAGCGACACCTTCTACTTCAGCGAGGACAGCAGCATCCTGCTGCGCACCCAGACCAGTCCCATGCAGGTGCACGCCATGGAGAGCCGCGATCTCCCCATCCGCATCATCGCCCCGGGCCGTGTTTACCGCAAGGATGAGGTGGACGCCACCCACTCCCCCATGTTCCACCAGATCGAGGGCATGGCCATCGACAAGGGCGTCACGATGGGCGACCTGAAGGGCACGCTGAACGAGGTCGTGAAGCAGCTTTACGGCCCCGACACCGTCACCCGCTTCCGTCCGCATCACTTCCCCTTTACCGAGCCGAGCTGCGAGATGGACGTGCAGTGCCACAAGTGCGGCGGCAAGGGCTGCCCCACCTGCAATGGCGAAGGCTGGATCGAGATCCTCGGCGCCGGCATGATCCACCCGAAGGGGCTGGAGGGCTGCGGCATTGACGCGAGCATCTATTCCGGCTGGGCATTCGGCATGGGTCTGGAGCGTCTGGCGCTCCGCCGCTTCAACATCAGCGACCTGCGTCTGATCTTCGAAAATGACGTCAGATTCCTGGAGCAGTTTTAATTGCTGGCAGAAAGCTTTTCTGTGA
>JAZQNZ010000049.1:0-2710 GCA_045627665.1 Oscillospiraceae bacterium | reverse complement strand
GTATCTCCTGCGATGTATGCGCCGCACATGAAAAACGCGACAAGCTGGAGCGCACCGACGGAAAACAGTATCATGTTGTCAGCCGTAGCATCGACATTGAGGGGAAAACCTACGCTCTGGAAGTCATTTCTGTCATTTCCGAAGCGGCCGACCAGACCGACGGGCTGCCTGCGGTGCAGCAACGCAGAATGCAGGAGATTCTCACGTCCGGTTTTCATACCGTGATTTCCGTTGATCTGAAGAGCGGGATGGCGTGTCCCGTCCGCTGTGCGCCGGATGAAGGGGTACGTCTCGGCGTTGACCTCAGCCGGGGAGAAGCCCCGTTTGAAGTGCTTTATGCGGCGTTTCTTGACAAATATGTTCTGGAACAGGATAAGGATCTTATGCGCGGACTCGGCAGCATTGAAGCGATCCGCAATAAGCTGAACGAATCCGATTCCTATTCGCAAATCTTTCTCAGCGACCGTACCGGCCCCGTTCACTACTGGAAAGTGGAGATCATGGCGGTTCCGCACGCGCGGGGGGCTCAGCTATGCGAGGTGCTTTTCTGCTTTACCGACGTGGACAAGACTGTTCGCGGAACAGACAAATTCAAAAAAGATGTTGACTATGCCCTGCATAGAGCAGCGCTGTATCTTTCTGCGCTGTTTTCTCAGGCCTACGGTTATTTCAGAGTGAATTTGACCAGAAATCGGCTGATTACGCCGCTTTATGAGACAAACAACGGAAAAACCGCGACTGTCAATGATCGGCTTGAAAACTGGGACGGAGCTTCCTATGATAAGCTGATTCAGTATGTTGCCGATACCGGGATTGCTGACGATGCGGACACCTTCCGCAGCTTTTTGTCGGCCGAAAACCTTATCCGGTGCTATGAATCCGGCAATGCGAATCCGGAGATCTGCTGCTGGGTTCGTTCGCCCGGGGTGGAAGATAAGTTTCTCAGGCATCTGTTTCTGCTTGCGAAGGAGGACAACGGCGACATCGTCGCCACCTGTGTCCTTTATGACAATTCCGCCGAAAAGCGCGAGGAACTGAACAAACAGCGCGAGGCGGAACGCTCGATCCAACTGATTCGTTCGCTTTCCGAGAATTACGAGTCCATTTATTATGTCCATGCACGGTCCGGAAAATATGAGATGCTTTCGATCAGCGAAAAAGACGGCGAGGAAATATATTCACGCGAGGAGATGGCAGAACGGGACTTCTTTGCGGACGCGATCAGAAAAGTACAAAAGAATGTCCTGCCGGAAGATGCTGAAGCGATCCTTCACTTTTTGACAAGAGAAAATCTGGAGCAGGAGCTGACCGGTACAACAACATCTGTATCCCAAGATTTTCGTATTATGTTCGGCAACGAGCCGAAGTGGTATCGCTGCAAGGTGATAAAATCCTCCAGCGTGATGGGACACGCCCGTTACGTGGTCGGCGTGCAGAATATTGAGGAAATCAAGCGCGTCGAGCTGGCGCGCCAGCGAAATCACGAGATCATTCAGACCCTTGCGTCAGAGTATTCATCCGTATACTATGTTGATCTGCAGACGGAGAAGCTTGCTATCTATTCTCTTGGAGATAATATTGAGGAGAAATTCGGTCAGCCCTTCCGCAGCGACATTACGTATTCTCAAGCCTATGAAATGGTTTTGAATACCCAGGTATTCCCGGATGACAGAGAGATGATGCGTGCTGTCGGTACGATTGAGAATATCAAAAAGCAGCTCGCTCACCAGAAAGCTTTTGTGACGAATTATCGTGTTGTAACCGAGGGTTCTCCGCGATACTGCGAGATGAAGTTTGTCAAGGTGAATGATATTGACGAGCCGCCGACGGCGGTTGTTCAGGGGTTCGCAGACCGTGATGAAGTCATTCGCAACCGTTTCGTCTTTGAAAAACTCATGGACGAGTACGAGGGAATCAACCTTATCAATCTGGATGAGAATATTTCTCGGCCGATTTTCGGAACCAAGCACATTTTTGTCAGAGATGTTCCTGTCACTGTTTCGTACAGCGAGTCGGTTCTTGACTATGCCATGAATTTTGTCGACCCGACCTATCGTGAGGCGTGGATCAATCTGAGCCGGCCGGAGTATATGCGGCAGTATCTGGAAAAAGAAGACCGGCGTGAGATCATTTACTCTGTCAGCGGCGAGAAGAAGGGATGGCGCAGAGCCGTTTCGCAGGTCATAGAGCGAAGGGACGGAGTACCTGTCAGCATTATCATGACATTTACGGCGATCGATGCGTCGCGAGCGGAAATGCTTGCGTTGGACGCCAAGGTCGCGGATCAGAAGCGCGCCCTTGAGGCGCAGCAGAAGATGCTGGAGCAGGCGCTGATTCGCGCAGAGGCGGCAAGTCAGGCAAAAACCGTATTTCTCTCCAATATGTCGCACGATATCCGAACACCGATGAACGCCATCATCGGCTTTACCGAACTGGCGATGCAGCATCTGGAAGACCGGGACAAGGTGAAAAACTATCTTACAAAAACCTCGGTGTCCAGCCATTACCTGCTGTCGTTGATCAACGATATTCTTGACATGAGCCGCATCGAGTCCGGAAAGCTTCAGCTTGAAAACAGTCCCTGCACGCTGCCGGAAATCATGCATGATCTCAGCAGCATTGTTCTCGGTCAGGCGCAGGCAAAGCATCTGTATCTCTTCATGGAGGCGTATGATATTCAGGACGAGAATATCATCTGCGATAAGCTGCG
>JAZQNZ010000048.1:0-5732 GCA_045627665.1 Oscillospiraceae bacterium | reverse complement strand
GTAGCCAAGCACGGTGTAGGGCTTGGAGTCAAACTCCATGATGCCCTTGACGGACATATAACGCGGGGTGTTCAGCTCCTTGATGCAGGTCAGCAGGCAGGGAGTCTGAACCTGAACGGTCATGTAGCCGTCCTCGAGCATACGCTTGCAGGAAACGGTCTTGCCGTCGAGCTTGATGTCGGCAACATAGGAGACCTGGGGCAGACCCAGCTTCTCGGCGATCTGGGGGCCGACCTGAGCGGTGTCGCCGTCGATGGCCTGACGGCCGCAGAACACCATGTCGCCCTCTTCCACGCCGATGTGGTTGATGCCGGCGGCGATGATCTGGCTGGAGGCGAAGGTATCGGGGCCGCCCAACTCACGACCGGAGGTCAGAACTGCCTCGTCCGCGCCCATGGCAAGGCACTCATGCAGCATGCCGGCAGCGGTGAAAGGGCCCATGGAAACAACAACGACCTTGATTTCGGGATTTGCGTCCTTGAGAGCCAGAGCGGCCTCAACGGCGTTCATATCGTCGGGGTTGGTGATGGTGGCCATGGAGGCGCGGTCAAGCGTACCGTCGTCCTTCACAGCGACCTTTCCCGAAGTATCGGGAACCTGTTTCACGCAAACAATGATTTTCATTCGATTCGTTCCTCCTTACTTACCCAGCAGCGCGCCGGAAATGACCATCTGCTGCACCTGAGAGGTACCTTCGTAGATGGTGGTAATACGGGCGTCACGATAATAGCGCTCGACTGCATACTCCTTGATGTAACCGTAGCCGCCGTGGATCTGAACTGCCTTGTAGGCGCAGCGGTTTGCCATCTCGCCGGCATAGAGCTTTGCCATAGCGCAGAGCTTGGAGCTCTCGGGGGAGTTGGTGTCCTTTGCCTGAGCGGCATGGTAGATGAGCTGACGTGCGCACTCAACCTCGGTCGCCATGTCGGCGATCATGAAGCTGATGCCCTGATTCTTGCAGATGGGCTTGCCGAACTGCTTGCGCTCCTTGGAGTAGGAGATGGATTCCTCAAGGCAGCGCTGGCCGATGCCGAGCGCCTGTGCAGCCATGCCGAGACGACCGCCGTCCAGCGTGACCATAGCTGCGCCGAAGCCCTTGTGCAGAGGCCCGAGCAGGTCGCTCTTGTGAACGCGGACGTTCTCCATGATGACGTCGCTGGTGGGATAACCGCAGATACCCATCTTGTTCTCGTGCTTGCCGCAGGAGACGCCGGGGAGCTTCATATCCATGATGAACATGGAAATGCCGCGGGAGCCCTTCTGGGAAGGATCGGTCTTGGCGTAAACGATGCAGTAATCTGCAAAGGGAGCGCCGGAGATGAAGGTCTTACGACCGTTGAGGATCCAGTAGTCGCCGTCCGCAACAGCGGTGGTGGTGGTGCCGCCGGCATCGGAACCGGCGCCGGGCTCGGTCAGACCGAAAGCAATAATCTTCTCGCCCTTGGCGCAGGGAGTCAGATACTTCTGCTTCTGCTCCTCGGTGCCGAAATACAGCAGCGGGCCGCCGCCGAGGGAGTTGGAAGTGTTGGCATAGATGGAGAGGACGACGCTTCTGCGTGCGAGCTCTTCCACCATCAGAGAGTAGGCGAGGTAGTCGCCGCCCTGTCCGCCGTATTCAACGGGGATTTTCACGCCGGTAAGTCCGTTCTTTGCCATCTTGTCAAAGATTTCCTTGTTGAACTCACCGGTCTGGTCCAGCTCATCCAGCAGCTCAGAGTTAAATTCTGTCTCTGCAAACTGACGGAAGAACTTTCGCATCATCTCATGCTTTTCATCAAGAATCATTGCTTTTCCTCCATGTGTTATTTTTTCGTAATGTGTACCCGCCAAAACGTCCATGTGGACTCACTAAAACGTTTTTGCGTGAGTACATGAATTCCGGCAAGGAAGCCATTCCTGGCCGCAAATCATTACGAACCAGTTCAGTTTTCAATTCTATACGATTTTCAGACCGAAGTCAATATTAATTAAGGTATTGACAATAATCTTATCTGCAGAATATACAAAAAAACATACGCCGCAGAAAAACACTGCGGCGTATGAAAAAAACAGCGGATTTTGCGGATCAGAGATCCCATTTCCAGTCTTCGACTTCGGGAAGATCGACGCCGAATTCACGGATGTGCTGCTTGTGCTCAACGAGCTTGTTGTTCATTTCCTGCACCAGACCGGCGCCGCGGTTTCCGAGCGAGTCGATCAGCTTCACCGCGTCCGCGACGAGATGGAAGCGATCAAGCTTGTTCTGAACGCGCATATCAAACGGCGTGGTGATCGTTCCCTCCTCATTGTAGCCGCGAACGTGCAGATTCTTGTTTGCGCGGCGATAGGTCAGCTCATGGATGAGAGAGGGATAACCGTGATAGGCGAAGAGGATGGGCTTATCCCTGGTGAAGAGCATATCATAGTCGTCCTGCGCCAGACCGTGCGGGTGCTGGGTGCTGTCCTGCAGACGCATGAGGTCGACCACGTTGACGACGCGGATCTTCAGTTCGGGCAGATTTTTGCGGAGGATGCTGACGGCGGCGAGCGTTTCGAGCGTGGGCGCGTCGCCGCAGCAGGCCATGACGATGTCCGGCTCCTGACCGGCGTCGTTGGAGGCCCACTCCCAGATACCGATGCCCTGTGTGCAGTGCTTGACGGCCTGTTCCATCGTCAGCCACTGCGGACGGGGGTGCTTGCTTGCGACCATCACGTTGATATAGTTGCGGCTGCGGATGCAGTGGTCAAAGCAGCTCAGCAGGCAGTTTGCGTCGGGCGGCAGATACACGCGGGTGATGTCCGCCTTCTTGTTGACGAGGTGATCGATGAAGCCGGGGTCCTGATGCGTATAGCCGTTGTGATCCTGCTGCCAGACGTTGGAGGCGAGAATATAGTTCAGCGAGGCGATCTTGGCGCGCCAGGGCAGCGCACTGGTCACCTTCAGCCATTTTGCGTGCTGGGAGGCCATGGAGTCCACGATGCGGATAAACGCCTCATAGCAGTTGAAAAATCCGTGGCGGCCGGTGAGGAGATATCCCTCCAGCCAGCCCTCACAGCAATGCTCGGAGAGCATGGAGTCCACGATGCGGCCGTCCGGAGTGAGAAATTCATCGTTTTCAACGGTCTCGCCGTTCCATGCGCGTCCGGTTGTTTCAAACACCCTGTTCAGGCGGTTGGACATGGTCTCATCCGGCCCGAAGACGCGGAAGTTGTCGGGATTCAGCTTTACGATGTCGCGGACGAAGCCGCCGAGCTCCATCATATCCTGCGCCATGACCGCGCCGGGCTGCGGAACGTCAACGGCGTAATCCCTGAAGTCGGGAAGCTTGAGATCCCGCAGCAGCAGACCGCCGTTTGCATGGGGGTTCATGCCCATGCGACGGTTGCCGACGGGGGCAAGCTCCTTCAGTTCATCCGTAAGGGTGCCGTCGGGGTTGAAAAGCTCCTCCGGTCGATAACTGCGCAGCCATGCCTCCAGCTTTTCAAGGTGATCCTCGCCAGACATATCGATCGGAACCTGATGGGCGCGGAATGTGCCCTCAATGGCCTTTCCGTCGATCTCCTTGGGGCCGGTCCAGCCCTTCGGCGTGCGCAGAACGATCATGGGCCACTTGATTCCGCTGGGTTTGCCGGCCTTTGCGGCGGCCTGAATGGCGAGAATGTCGGCATAGCAGCTCTCCAGCGCGGCGGCCATCGCCTCGTGCATCGGCATGGGGTCGCTGCCCTCGACGAAGCGGGGCATCCAGCCCATGCCTTCGAAGAACTTTTGCAGATCCTCGTCGCTTGTGCGGGCGAGGACGGTCGGGTTTGCGATCTTGTAGCCGTTGAGATGCAGGATCGGCAGAACGGCGCCGTCTTTTGCGGGATTGAGGAACTTGTTGCTCTGCCAGCTTGTGGCGAGCGGGCCGGTCTCACTCTCTCCGTCGCCGACGACGCAGGCGGCGATCAGGCCGGGGTTATCCATCACGGCGCCGAATGCGTGCACCATGGAATAGCCGAGCTCACCGCCCTCATGGATGCTGCCCGGCGTTTCGGGGGCAACGTGACTGGAAACGCCGCCGGGGAAGGAGAACTGCTTAAACAGGCGCTGCATACCGGCCTTATCCTGACCGATGTTGGGATAAACCTCGCTGTAGCTGCCGTCGAGCCAGTCCTGCGCCACCATGGCGTTTCCACCGTGGCCGGGGCCGGAGAGGTAGATCATATCAATGTCATATTTCCGGATCATGCGGTTGAGGTGGGTATAGATGAAGTTCTGCCCGGGAACGGTGCCCCAGTGGCCGACGATCTTGTGCTTGATCTGCGCACGCGTCAGCGGTTCGGTCAGCAGAGGATTGTCAAGAAGATAGAGCTGGCAGGCGGAGAGATAGTTTGCTGCGCGCCACCATTTGTCCAGCTTTGCGCATTCCGCGCTGCTGAGAATTTCAGACATATGTTGTACCTCCGTAATGAATCACATATATGCTACAGGTATTTTCTCGTATATGCCCAATATTATACTTCCGCAGGGAGAATAATTCAATTCACCACTTTGCCGAAAAATAGCACATGATAAAATATTCGGCAGTCGTGTCATATACGACCGAATTGCAATTTTTCCGGCGGGCGACTCATAGAATGTAGTAAAAAAAACGGAGGTGCCGCCATGATTGCAAAGCTTGCAAAACACAAAAATATACTCTGCGGATTCAGCTTTTTGCTGGTAGTTGTTCTGATTTTCCTGATATCCGGTTCCCCGGCCATTGTCAGCACATCGCTTGCATCGAAAAAGCTGCCGATCTACTGCGTGCAGCGCGATGACAAACGGGTGTCCCTGACCTTCGACGCCGCCTGGGGTGATGTCAGAGTGCGGTAATGCGGAAATACTATGTAATTCCAAGGGGTTCAAAAGCTTTTCATATACGTTAAACGGCAAAATAGAAGATTAAATAGGCTGTCTGACAAAAAGACGGAAGCTCGTTTTGTTTTTCTTTGCTTAGCGTTGAGGAACGGATTGGATCAGTACCGCAAACTTTGCCTGAAAAAGAATAAGAAAGTATTTGCACACCTGACGGGAAGCGAGTCAGATTGTTTTCCTAAAGAAAAAGACAGCACGCCAAGCAACAAACTTAAAAAATACTTCCATTTTCTTCTGCGTTCTGTTATAATATGCTAAAAAATTGAGAAAGACGTACGATATATTATATTAAGTATGCTTAAATTCAACTGAGCAGAGGCAAAAAGCGGAAGGCGGGCCCGACCCCGGAGGGTAACGCGCAAATCCCTATATAACACGCATAAGCCTGAGGACATAAATCAATTTTCAGAAAGGAAAATTTAACTATGAAAAAGAAAATTTTGAGCTTACTCCTGGCAGTGCTGATGCTCGTCAGTCTCCTGCCGACGATGGCGTGGGCGGTGGAGCCGCCGGATTACACGCTGTATCTGACCGTGGAAAGCGGCGTGGGAACGGCCTATAAGGGCAAGTATGAAAGCTACACATGGCAAACAGTTGGAGCTGCCTTTACAGAACTGCCCGACGGTCTCACCTACGCCGAGGGCGTGTGGACGATGAACGGCTTCAGCTTCACCACCACGGCGGCGACGGCGGTCGTCTTTGCTGATGACGCCGTGCTGAACCTTGTCGGCGAGAACACGGTCACCAGCACGAACGAGGACGGAGAAGATAATTATTCGTACGGCATTTATGCATGTAACGCACTGGAGATCCGGGGCACCGGCAGCTTATCCGCCACCGGCGGCGAGGCATCCTT
>JAZQNZ010000047.1:0-3133 GCA_045627665.1 Oscillospiraceae bacterium | reverse complement strand
GTACGAGTTCTATCTCCGCGGTCTCAGCTTTGCGCCCATCGACCTTTATGAGTCCGACGCGATCAGGTTCCTGCCCGTGGGCGACAAGCAGCTCCGCGCCCCCTTCGTTTCCATCGCCGGTTTGGGCGAGACGGCAGCCAGAGACCTTGCCAATGCCAAGAACAAGGGCGTCGCCTTTGTGTCCATGGAGGAGGTCAGCGCCGCCTGCCCCAAGGTCAGTCAGACGCATATGGAGATTCTGAAGCAGCTCGGTGCGCTCGGCAATATGCCGGAAACCAGCCAGATGAGCCTTTTCTGATTTTCGGCACGGCAAATCGACAAAAATCATCGAAATTTTCCAGACCACAACATATTGCGCAGCACTGCATAGTATGCTATGATTTCTGGTGCCGCTCCCTTGTCGGGCAGTTTGTCTCGGAGGTTTGGACTATGGAAAAGCTGATCAAAGTATTCATTGCGGACACATCCCGTGAATTCACGGAGCTTCTGCGTCAGAGTCTGGACGCGGAAGAGGACTTTGTCGTCGTCGGCACAGCCGTACGTGGCGACACGGCGTATCGTGATATCTCCGCGCTCTCGCCCGATCTTCTGGTAACCGACCTTCTTCTCCCGGAGCTGGACGGCGTCAGTCTGCTGCGCCGGCTGGAGGCGGAAGGCGCGCTTCCCCACACCATCGTTGTTTCCGGTTTCTTCAACGACCGCATCGCGCGCATCGTCAGCGGCATTGCGGACAACTATCTTCCGAAGCCCTGCCGCACGGATGATCTGATCAACCATATGCGCGAGAGCATCTACGGCCGCGGCAGGAGCTTTGTCCGCAGTTACGACAGGCTCGTCAGCAACACGCTGATCGACTGCGGTATCATGGCGCATCTGAACGGCTTTGACTACCTGCAAAACGGTCTCATCCGTGCGCTGGAGGACCGCAGCGTTCTGCGCGGCGTCACGAAATCGCTTTACCGGGACATCGCAAAGGACTTCGGTACCACCGCCGCGTGCGTGGAGCGTTCCATCCGAAGCGCCATCGAACGCGCATGGCAGCAGAAGACCAGCGCCGACCGTCATGTATATTTCGGCAGCCTGTTCGACGCTTACGATCAGCCGCCCTCCAACGTCCCGTTCCTCACCGCACTGACCGAATATCTCGAAAGTCTGTGTGAACAGATCGAAATGCGCCGCTGATTTTCGCCGGTTACGATTTTCCGGAAAAAAGTCTAAAAACATCGAATTTTTTCATTGACAGCGATTTTCTTTTCAGTTACAATGTTTGCGTCTCAATTGGGAGAGGAAAAAGGAGTCTTCCGAAGCAAGATAATTTGACCGCCGGAGCGTCGGTTTTTTCCCGCGCGAAGGCCAAGGCCATACGGACAGCCGGGTCGAATGCCGCAAGTGCCGCGGAATGCGGCCGGCAACTTCTGTTGCCTTATTGATTGAGTTAAAAGCTCAGTTTTATAAGTTGGTTACTTAAAACCGATGCCCAGTGGCATTTCAACTTGTGAAATGGTCAATAAGAGTAGTAAAAGTAATCTTTGCTATATAGACTCTAAAACCCATTGAGATCCGAAGCATCCCTCCGCCGCGTGCAGAGGTAGGTGCGCATATACGGATTTTTTCAAGTGATATGCCGAAATGCGGCATATCACTTTTTCTTTTCCGGAGGGCGCGCCATGAAAAAGATCATTGAGCTGAAAAATATCTCCAAATCCTTCGACGGCGAGCTGGTGCTGGATCACATTGATCTGGACATCTATGACAACGAGTTTCTGACGCTGCTGGGCCCCTCCGGCTGCGGAAAAACAACAACGCTGCGCATCATCGGCGGCTTTGAGCAGCCGGATGCGAGCGACGTTGTGTTCATGGGCGAGCGCATCAACGACGTTCCGCCCCACAAGCGTAATGTCAACACCGTCTTTCAGAAATACGCCCTCTTCCCCCACCTGAACGTTTTTGAAAACGTGGCGTTTCCTCTGCGTGAGCGCAAGGTACCGAAGGCGGAGATCGAGGAAAAGGTCAACGAGATGCTGGGGCTGGTCAGGCTGTCCCACCTCGCAAAGCGCCGCGTCACGGAACTCTCCGGCGGTCAGCAGCAGCGCGTGGCGATCGCCCGTGCGCTGATCGGCCACCCGAAGGTGCTTCTGCTCGACGAGCCGCTGGGCGCGCTCGACCTGAAGCTGCGCAAGGATATGCAGCAGGAGCTGAAAAAGATCCAGAAGGCCACCGGGATCACCTTCATCTTCGTCACCCACGACCAGGAGGAGGCGCTCACCATGAGCGACACCGTCGTGGTCATGAGCGAGGGCCGCATCCACCAGATCGGCACCCCCATCGACGTTTACAACGAGCCGAAAAACGCCTTCGTGGCGGACTTCATCGGCGAGAGCAACATCCTTGACGGCATCTTTATCGAAGACCGGAAGGTGCGCTTCTCCGGACACACGTTCGACTGCGTGGACACCGGCTTCAAGCCGCGCGAAGCGGTGGACGTTGTTGTCCGCCCGGAGGATGTGGACATTGTTCCCGAGGAAAAGGGGCATCTCCGCGGCGTTGTCACAAGCGTAACGTTCATGGGCGTCCACTACGAGGTCATCGTGGATATCGGCGGCTTCAAATGGATGATCCAGACAACGGACTTTGTGGACGTTGACGAGCATATCGGCCTTTACATTGAGCCGGACGCCATCCATATCATGGAAAAGAGCGAATATTCCGGTCTGTACGGCGACTATTCCTCCTTCTCCAACGAGCTGGACGAACTGGATGAGCCGATCGAGGCGGAAAGTGAGAGCGAAGAATGAATCAGACTGCCCGCCTTCGCAGGGGCCGCGGCCGTTTCGGTCTGCTCGCCCCGTATTCCGTATGGTCGGCGCTGTTCATCATCGTGCCGCTGGTGTTCATCGCCTACTACGCCTTTACGGACAACAGTTTTTCCTTCACACTGGAAAACATCACCCGCTTCTTCACCGCGAAAAGCAGCGTGACCGCCGAGGACGGCTCCGTCTCCGAGGTGCGCACCTATCTTCTGATCTTCTGGCGCAGCCTGAAGCTGGCGCTCATCTCCACGGTCATCTGCCTGCTGCTGGGCTACCCGATCGCATACATCATGGCGCGCGCGGGCGACCGTGCGCAGAAGATC
>JAZQNZ010000046.1:0-6261 GCA_045627665.1 Oscillospiraceae bacterium | reverse complement strand
TCCCGGTTTCCCGACGGATATGCAGCCGCAGATCAGCGCCGTGCTGTGTCTGGCGGAGGGAACGAGCATCGTGACCGAGGGCGTCTGGGACAATCGCTTCAGGTATATCAACGAACTGCGCAAAATGGGCGCCGAGGTTCAGGTGGACGGCAAGGTCGCCGTCATCGAAGGCGTGTCAGGTCTGAAGGGAGCTCCCGTTGCTGCGTGCGATCTGCGTGCGGGTGCGGCCATGGTGATCGCGGGACTCAGCGCCGAGGGAACGACCACGGTCGAGGACGTTGAGTTTATCGAGCGAGGATACCAGGATATTGTCGGCAAGCTGCGTCACCTCGGTGCGGATATTACCGCTGTGGCAGGGCCGGGCGATCCCGCCGGAAATAGTACGGCGGCGTTTGCAGGCTGATGCGTATTACGACGTTTGCAAGCGGCAGCAGCGGAAACTGCGCGCTGCTTTCGATGGACGGCGTGCACATTCTGCTGGACGCCGGAATCTCTTTTCGCAGGATCAAAGAAAATCTGGCGCTCTCCGGTCTTGTGCCGGAGGCGCTTTCCGCTGTTTTGATCACCCATGAGCACAGCGACCATGTCTGCGGTCTTGCGACCATGATAAAAAAATGTAATGTTCCCGTCTGCGCCCCCCGCACCGTGGCAAACCGTCTGCGTTATACCATTGCGGGGGTTGAACAGTCTCTGCGGGAGATTCCCGTGCAGGAAAGCTTTGCGGTCGGCGCCCTGACGCTGCGCGCATTTCACACGATGCACGATACGGACGAAAGCGTCGGCTGGCGCATTTCCGGCAGCGAATGCTTTGCTCTGGCGACGGACACGGGCTGCGTCACGGATGAAATCCGCGAAGGACTGGCCGGGGCGGATGTTGTCATCATTGAGGCCAACCACGATGAGGATATGCTGCGCAGCGGGCCGTATCCCGCGTCGCTCAAGCGGCGCATCCTCTCTGACCGCGGGCACCTTTCCAACGTCCGCTGCGGCGAGCTGGCAGCCTGCCTTGCCGACCGCGGCACAAAGCAGATCATCCTCGGCCACCTCAGCCGTGAGAATAACACACCGTCAACAGCCCTGCGCACCGTGACGGAGGCGCTGGCGGGGAGAGACACGGCGCTGTATGCCGCCCCGCAGGACGACCGGCTGACACTGGAGACGGAAAGGGAAACTTTATGCTTGGTGTAACGCTCGTATGTGTGGGCAAAATGAAAGAGAAGCATTATATCAGCGCCTTTGAGGAATACCGCAAGCGTCTCGGGGCATACTGCAGATTTGAGCTTGTGGAGCTTCCCGAGCAGCGCCTGAGCGAAAACCCGTCGGAGAAGGAGATCGACGCCGCGCTGAAGAAAGAAGCGGCGGAAATCGAGAAGCACATTCCCACCGGAGCCACCGTGATCGCAATGTGCGTGGAGGGAACGCAGAAGAGCAGCCCGGAGCTTGCCGCACAGTTTTCCGCGTGGGCCAATGCCGGCGTGAGCAGATTGTGTTTTCTTGTCGGCGGCTCGTTCGGTATGAGCGACTCGGTCAAGCAGAGCGCGGCACTGCGGCTGTCCGTTTCAAAGATGACATTTCCGCACCACCTGTTTCGGGTGATGCTTGCCGAACAGATCTACCGCGCCTTTTCCATCATGGAGGGCAGCCGGTATCATAAATAAGTGACAGAGAGGAATAACATACTATGGCTGGAAAATTCGGCCGCAGACAACTTCCCGGCGAACTTTACGACAAGTGGCCGCGCTCTGCGGAGGGCGAGATCGTCCCGCCGAAATTCCTCAGGCATTGCCTGAGCATTGATCTTGAGGACACGCTGTTTGTCAATATGCTGAACAGCTACGGCGTTCCGGCGGTGATCCTGCATCCCGGCGACGGTGATTTCGGCAAGGTGCTGCTTGGTATGTCCGGTACGGGCAGCAGCATATTCGTGCCGGAGACCATGTATGATCTGGCGAAAGAACTGATGGAGGCTGAACCTGATGACGACGTACAGAGCTCAATATGAAAAATGGCTGGACTGCCCTTCCCTGAGCGAAAGCGAGTGGAAGGAGCTCCACGATATTCGCCGCGACGATAAAGAGATCGAGAGCCGCTTCTTCGCACCGCTGGAATTCGGTACCGCCGGTCTGCGCGGCACGATGAAGCTCGGCTTGCATCACATGAACATTCATGTGATCCGCCATGCGACGCAGGCATTTGCAAACGTCATCAGCGCCGAGGGCGAGGAAGCGAAGCGGCGCGGCATCGTCATCTGCTTTGACTGCCGTATCAACAGCGATGTGTTTGCGCGTGAAGCGGCCTGCGTCATGGCGGGCAACGGCATCCACGTCCGCCTGTTTGACGCGCTGCGTCCTACGCCGGAGCTGAGCTTCGCCGTCCGCAAATACGGCGCGACCGCCGGACTGAATATCACCGCCAGCCACAATCCCAAGGAGTACAACGGCTACAAGGTCTACTGGTCGGACGGCGCACAGCTTCCGCCGCAGCATGCCGCAGCCATCGCCGCGCAGATGGAGCAGATCGACATCTTTTCCGGATTTACGACGATGGACTTTGAAGAGGCGAAGGCTGCCGGCGTGATCGAGATGATCGGAGCGGAGACCGACGAAGCCTATTTGACCGAGGTGCTCGGTCAGGTGATCGACCGCGCTGCGGTGGAGCAGGCAGCCGAGCGGCTGAACATTGTCTACACGCCGTTCCACGGCGCGGGCTATCAGCTCGTTCCGGAGGTGCTGAAGCGCATCGGGATCCGCCACCTGACACCCGTACCGGAGCAGATGGTGATCGACGGCAGCTTCCCGACGGTTGCCAGCCCGAACCCCGAAAATCCGGAGGGGTTCTATCTTGCCATCGACCTTGCCAAGCGCGTCAACAGCGACCTCATCATCGGCACGGACCCGGATTCCGACCGCATCGGCGTCATGGTGCGCCGCGGCGGCGAATTCGTTCCCATTACTGGCAATCAGCTTGGCGTTTTGCTGCTGGACTATATCGTCACCGCGAAAAAGCGCATGGGTACGCTGCCCGCCAATGCTGCCGCTGTCAAGAGCATCGTCACGACGGAGATGGCGGCGGAGGTCTGCAAGCGCAACGGTGTTTTCATGGCGGACACCTTTACCGGCTTCAAGTTCATGGCGGAAAAGGTTGCCGAGTGGGAAAATGCCAGCTCTTACAAATATATCTTCGCCTATGAGGAAAGCTACGGCTATATGATGGGCGATTATGTCCGCGACAAGGACGCCGTGACGGCATCCATGATGGTTGCGGAGATGGCGGCGTATTACTGCAATCAGGGCAAGACCCTGCTCGACGCGATGGATGATCTGTACGAAAAGTACGGATTTTTCGCGGAAAAGACGCTGAATCTTGTGATGCCCGGTCTGGACGGGCTGAAGCGTATGCAGGAGATCATGGCGAAGCTGCGCGCCCAGCCGTTGGAAAGCGTTGCAGGCGTTCCCGTTGCCAAAAGCCGCGATTATCTGACGGGTGAGCTGCGCGTGGCAGGCCTCGGCATTGTCGGAGAAACCCATATCCAAGGCAGCAACGTGCTCTATTTCGAGCTGGAGGACGGCAGCAGTTTTATCATCCGCCCCTCCGGCACGGAGCCGAAGATCAAGATCTATCTTCTGGTCAAGGACGAGAATGCCGACCTCTGTGCGGCAAAGATCGAAAAGTATGCCGCTTATGCGGAAACACTGAAGGAAATCTGAACTACAGCCACGATAAAAGCGCACAGCGCCGGAGCGGAAAGCAACCGACGCTGCGCGCTTTTTTTGTATGCAGATTTGAGGGGACGGAATAATTTTTAATCGTATTAGAAAATGGAGGAAAACAGACGGCGAAGTCCGCTGCCGATCCGGGAAAAGGCATTGCGGAGGAAGTTCCCGGCGCCGGAAAGAAAACCTTTCGTTTCGGAAAGGCCGTTTGTCAGCTTCTGCAGATCGCCGACTTTGTTCTTCAGCTCGTCGGGGTTGAGCTTTTCCAGCGTGCGGCACAGGTCAACCAACTGCTGAAGCTGGCTGTCCTTCAGCGTGATCCCGCGGGACTTTGCGGCCTCGTCGATGGCGGAGCGCAGCGCGTCATCCGTCAGATCGGCGGAAACGGCCAGCAGCGCTTTCAGATCTTCCGCCAGCGAAGCCGGGTCATATTCCTTCAGCTTTTCGGCGAGCAGCTCCTTCAGGAGCGATTTCTGACCGTCCGAAATGTCGTTCAGCCCGTCGTCAAACACAGCGTCATAGGTTTCAAAGAACGTTTCAAAGACCGCGGAGGCATCGGCGTCGGCAGCGGTTTCGGTTTCCGCAGCGAAGGCGGGGGTGCAGATCAGCGCGAGGCACAGCAGCGCCGCCGCTGCACGATGTTTCAGATTCATGGGGAGACTCTTCCTTTCAATGCGCTGCCGGAACAATTCAGACAGCGATACTTTGACGATGATGCCAAGCATACACCCTCTTTCCATATTTTTTGCATACTTTCTGTAAAATAATACAATCTAAATCGTAAAAGAACAGAAAAATATATAAAAAAATACACTTGCACCGCCGGGGGAACTATGGTAATGTAATACAAACAATTTGAATACCGTGCGAGTTGAACCTTGCGGAAGAGCGTGCGCGAAGCGCACCGCCGAAGGAATAGCATTATCAGGCAAAAGGACTGCAAGGGGATCGCGCTCTGGAGAAGCTCACACATTGATGTGAGGGCCGAAGGTGCAAGGCGAAAGCCAAATCTCTCAGGCAAAAGGACAGGGCAGGTTGATATCTCACCGGAATGCGGTGAGGTCGAACTTGTATTTTTGTTTGCGGGCTTCTTCGGCTGAGGGAGGTCCGCTTTTTTCGTACGGTCGTGGTTGTTCAATGGGAAATACAAAAACGGGAGGAAAAAACAATGACACTCAGCGAAATCATCACCAAAGTAGACGACTTTGCATGGGGCCCCTGGCTGCTGATCCTTCTGGTCGGCACCGGTATCTACCTCAGCGCACGCGTCGGATTCATCCAGTTCGGGAAGTTCGGCTATGCAATGAAGAACACCCTCGGCAAGATCTTCAAGAAGCAGGATGCCGGCAAGGGCGAAGTCACTCCGTTCCAGGCAGTTACCACCGCGCTTGCGGCAACTGTCGGCACCGGCAATATCGCCGGCGTGACCGGCGCTATCGCAGTCGGCGGCCCCGGCGCCGTGTTCTGGATGTGGGTTTCCGCACTGTTCGGCATGGTCACCAAGTTCTCCGAAGTTACGCTCGCCGTCAAATACCGTGAGCGCAACGACAAGGGCGACTGGGTCGGCGGCCCGATGTACTATAGCAAGAACGGCCACGGAAAAAACTGGGCATGGCTCGGCGGAATCTTCTGCGTTCTCGGCTGCCTCGCTTCCTTCGGTATCGGCAACATGACGCAGGTCAACACCATCGCCGGCTCCATCAATAATGCGATCGATTCCTTCGGCGGCAACACCGCCGGCAACACCCTCGTGCTGTTTGGCCAGACCGTTCCTGTCAGCAGCGTCATCATCGGCGTTATCGTTGCAGTGATCACCGCGCTGGTTCTCATCGGCGGCATCAAGCGCATCGGCGCCATCACCGAAAAGCTCGTTCCCTTCATGGCTGCCGTCTACATCATTGCTTCCCTGATCGTGATCTTTGCCAACATCGGCCACATCGGTGAAGTGTTTGCCATGATCTTCAAGGGCGCGTTCTCTGCAGAAGCTGCACTGGGCGGCGCATTCGGCATTACCGTGATGAACACCATCAAGAAGGGCGTCGGCCGCGGCGTCTTCTCCAACGAGGCCGGTCTCGGCTCCGCTCCCATGGCGCACGCAGCCACCAGCGAGACCAACCCGGTCAAGCAGGGCCTTTACGGTATCTTCGAAGTTTTCATGGACACCATCGTTATCTGCTCTCTGACCTCTCTCACCGTCCTGAGCGGCGTTTGCTCCGGCGTGGAAATCAACTGGGGCGCAGGCGCAGGCTCCGAGCTGACTGCTGCCGCGTTCGGCACGGTGTTCGGTGACAAGATCGGCGCGCTCATCATTGGCGTCGGTATCGCCCTGTTCGCTCTGTCCACCATCCTGAGCTGGTCTCTCTACGGCACCCGCTGCTTTGAGTATCTGCGCGGCACCAAGGCAAGCTTCATCTACAAGATCATTTTCATCATCGTCATCGTCATCGGCGCAACGCTGAGTCTGAACGACGTGTGGAACATCGCCGATGCGCTGAACGCATTCATGGCGATCCCCAACCTGATCGCGCTGCTCGGTCTGTCTCCCGTC
>JAZQNZ010000045.1:0-3364 GCA_045627665.1 Oscillospiraceae bacterium | reverse complement strand
CATATTCGCAAGTCCCGGCACGGCAAGCGCCAGCACCACAAGCTTCACCGCAAGGGCAAAGACGATGTTTTCCGTGACGATGCGTCGGGTTTTTCGCGCAGCGGCAAGCGCTGCGGGCAGCTTTGCGGGGCTGTCGTCCATCAGGACAACGTCCGCTGCCTCGATGGCGGCGTCCGAGCCGAACGCACCCATGGCAACGCCCACGTCCGCGCGGGCAAGCACCGGCGCGTCGTTGATGCCGTCGCCGACAAACACGAGCGTCCCCTTCGGGCGCATCGAAGCGAGCAGCGCTTCGACCGCCGCCACCTTGCCGTCCGGCAGCAGCTCCGCGCGCACCTCGTCCACGCCGAGCTGCGCGGCAACGGGCTCCGCTGCGGCGCGGCTGTCGCCCGTGAGCATCACGGTCTTCTTCACGCCCGCGCGGCGCAGGGCGGCAACGGCTTCTGCCGCGTCCGGCTTGACCGCGTCGGAGATCACGATGCTGCCGAGGTACACGCCCTCCGACGATACGAAAACAACGGTGCCGGGTTCGTCTGCAGCAGGACAGGAAACGCCGGAATCCTCCAGCAGTCTGCGGCTGCCGGCAAGGACGCGCTTCCCGCCGATCTCGGCGCGGACGCCGCGGCCCGCAAGCTCCTCCGCGCGCTCCGGCTGCGCAAGCGCTGCGCCGGCGCAGGCTTCGCGCAGGGCGCGGGCAATGGGATGATCGGAAAACCGCTCCGCCGCTGCGGCGGTTTGCAGCAGCGTTTCAGCCGCGCAGCCCTCGGGACGGACGGCGGTGACGCGGAACGCGCCCTCGGTCAGGGTGCCGGTCTTGTCAAACACGACGATCTCCGCGCTGCACAGCGCATCCATATAGCTGCTGCCCTTGATGAGAATGCCCTTTTTCGACGCGCCGCCGATGCCGCCGAAAAAGCTCATCGGGACGCTGATGACCAGCGCGCAGGGACAGGACACCACCAAAAACACCAGCGCGCGGCGCAGCCAGATCGCCCATCCGCCCGCGACAAGCGGCGGAATGACTGCCAGCAGCAGCGCGCAGAGGCAGACGACGGGGGTGTAGACCGCAGCAAAGCGGGTGATGAAGCCCTCGCTGCGGCTTTTCCGCTCCGCCGCCGACTCCACCAGCTCCAGAATGCGGCTGACGGTAGAATTTTCAAAGGTTTTGCTCACGCGGACGCGCAGCACACCGCGCAGATTGACGCAGCCGGAAATCACCTCGTCCCCCGCGCTCACGCGGCGGGGCAGTGCTTCGCCGGTCAGGGCGGCGGTGTTCAGCTCGCTCTCGCCCTCGATGACGGCGCCGTCCAGCGGGAGCCTTTCCCCGGGCTTGACCGTGATCACGTCGCCGACGGCGACGGCGTCCGGTTCGACCTGCACAAGCTCGCCGCCGCGCTCGATATTGGCATAGTCCGGGCGAATGTCCATCAGCGCCGCGACGCTGCGCCGCGAGCGGCCCACCGCAATGGATTCAAACAGCTCGCCGATCTGGAAAAACACCATGACGAACACCGCCTCCGGCGCTTCCCCGACGGCGAACGCGCCGACGGTCGCAGCCGACATGAGGAACTGCTCGTCAAAGACATTGCCGCGCAGAATGTGGCGGACGCAGGCATACAGCACGTCATATCCCGCGACAAGGTACGGCAGCAGGTAGAGCGGCCAGCGCGGGAAGGCGGCAAGCCACGCCTCCGGCAGCAGCCAGACCGCCGCCATCAGCACCGCCGCGGCAAGGATGCGCCGGAGCTTTTTCTTCTGCTTCTTCGTCATTTCAGCTCGATCTCGCAGTCCGGCTCGATCCTTTTGCACGCTTTGACCGCCGCCTTCATGATCTCGCTCTGATCCTCCGCTGCGGTCTCCACGGTCAGCTTCTGCGTCATAAAGCTCACCGATGCGGCAGTGACGCCGTCGATTTTTGCGATGGCGGTTTCCATCTTCGCTGCACACGCGGCGCAGTCCACTTCGATCTTATAGGTCTTTTTCATACGACTTCTCCTCCAGATGTTCTTTTGCCATGCCGATGATCGTTTCCACGTGTTCGTCGGCAAGAGAATAGTAGCTCGTCTTTCCGTCGCGGCGGTTTTTCACCAGACGCGCCTGCTTCAGCACCTTGAGCTGGTAGGACGCGGCGGGCTGCGTCAGCCCCAGAAGCTCCGCGATGTCGCAGACGCACAGCTCGCTGCGCGACAGGATCGAGAGGATCTTGATGCGGGTGGAGTCCCCGAACACCTTGAAAAGCTCCGCCATGTCCGCAAGCGCTTCCTCCGCAGGCATTTGATCTGCCGCGCGGCGGATGACTTCCTCGTGGTGATGCTTTGCGCCGCAAAGCTCTGCGTCGGTCGTTTGCACCATCGGTATCCGTCCTTTCATATAAACAGTTGTTTATATGTTTATATATACGCGTACTGACACGGTTTGTCAAGCGAAATTTCCTGTTGACAGAATTTTCCCAGCGTTGCTTAATATAGGTGATACTTACTGACGGAGGTAGTTCAGCCATGCAGACCGTGACCCTCGGCAGCACCGGCATCGTTGCGCAGCGCAACGGCTTCGGCGCCCTGCCCATTCAGAGAGACGACACCGAGACCGCCGTTCGCCTGCTGCGCAAGGCGTATGAGCACGGCATCAACTATTACGACACCGCCCGCGGCTATACCGACAGCGAGGAAAAGATCGGCATCGCCTTCGGCGGCATGGGAATCCGCGACAAGATCTATATCGCAACAAAAACCCACGCATCCACGCCGGAGGAGTTCCGCTGTGAGCTGGAGACCAGTCTGCGGAACATGAAGACCGACTATATCGACGTTTATCAGTTCCACAATCCGAAGCAGGTGTTCCGTCCCGGCGACGGCACGGGGATGTATGAGGCGGCGCTGGAGGCAAAGGCACAGGGACTTATCCGCCACATCGGTTTCACAAACCACTCGCTGAAAAACGCCGAGGAGTGCATCGAATCCGGTCTGTACGAAACGCTGCAGTTTCCGTTCAGCTATCTCTCCGGGGAGCAGGAACTGAAACTTGTGCGGATGTGCCGGGAGCACAACATGGGCTTTATCGCCATGAAGGGGCTCGCCGGCGGACTTATCACCAACTCTGCCGCTGCCTATGCCGCCATCGCGCAGTATGACAACGTTCTGCCGATCTGGGGTGTTCAGCGCGAATATGAGCTGGACGAATTCCTGAGCTATATTGACAACCCGCCCGCGCTCACCGACGCGCTCCGCGCCGTCATCGACGCCGACCGCAAAGAGCTGACCGGCGACTTCTGCCGCGCCTGCGGCTACTGTATGCCCTGCACCGTCGGCATCGAGATCTCCAACGCCGCACGCATGATGCAGCTCATCCGCCGCTCCCCCTCCGC
>JAZQNZ010000044.1:0-15377 GCA_045627665.1 Oscillospiraceae bacterium | reverse complement strand
GCCGGCGAATACGAAAAGGAAACCGGAAACGTCATCATTGAGACCTTCGCCGGAAAGGATCCCGCAGCGATCCCCGGCGTCCTTGTTTACAGTCACGGTCCCTTTGCATGGGGCAAGGACGCGATGGAAGCCGTTCACAATGCCGTCGTCATGGAGGAGGTCGCCTTCATGGACTATCACGCCCTGACGCTCAACCCCACGCACTGCGATATGCAGCAGTCCCTTCTGGACAAGCACTATCTGCGCAAGCACGGCGCGAACGCATATTACGGTCAGAAGTAACCGATCGCCGCGCAGCACTCTGCCCGCCGCAAAAAGCAATTTTTGCGGCGGGTTTTCGCATGAGACGGCTTTTGTAGCGCTGACCGGCCTTTGCTCTTCAAAAGTTCTCAAAAAATCAAAAATTTTGTTGAGTGAATAGTATGAATGCAGTATTTTCCTTGAAAATTCGGCGTTTTGCGCAGGTCTTTTTTGAAAAAAGTTCTTACATTTTGAGGTTAAATATGTTAAACTGTCAATAGTCGGCGCTGCTTTGGCGGCAGCGCTTTATTTTTTTGCACTGAATGGGAGGCTGCGTCGGAATGTACGAAATCGGAGCGCTGATTCTCTACGGCAGAACAGGCGTCTGCAGAGTGGAGGAAGTGACCGAAAACGCGGACGAGCAGGTGTATTACACGCTCAAACCGCTGTATCAGACCTGCAGCATCACCATCCCGGCAAACAGCGAGAAGGTTTTCACGCGCCCGATCATCTCCGCCGACGAAGCCCACGCCCTGATCGACAGGATCCCTGCTATGGAAGCCGAGCCGTATTACAACCGCAATCTGAATCAGCTCCGTGAGCATTACCGCACCTGCATCGACACGCATTCCTGCGAGGAGCTGATCCGCCTGACAAAGTCTCTTTACCTCAAGCGGGATGAGATGGCTGCCGCCAGACGCAAGTTCGGCGCGGTGGACGAGCGGTTCATGCGCGAAGCGGAGGAGCTTCTGTTCGGAGAATTTGCCGCCGCGCTCGGGATGGAACGCGAAAACGTGCAATACTATATTGCAGAGCGCCTTGGTATGGCGTAAATGAAAAACGCAGAGCCGGTCGTCTGTCTGCCCGCTCTGCGTTTCCGATATATTCTGATATGAACCGAGGTACTGTCATGCTGAAGATTTATTTTGCCGGCTCCATCCGCGGCGGACGCGCAGACGCCGCGCTCTACGGGCGTCTGATCGCTCACATGAAGCAGCGCGCCGTTGTCCTGACGGAGCATATCGGCGCGCCCTCCGCTTTTCCCACCGTGGAAAAGGGAATGACCGATGCGGAGATCTACGCAAAAGATATGGCGTGGCTGGAGAGCTGCGACCTTGTCATCGCGGAGTGCTCCACGCCGTCGCTCGGCGTCGGCTACGAGATGGCGTATGCCGAAAAGAAAAACAAGCCTGTCTTTATCTTTCACGACGCCGGCCGCGGCCCTCTCTCCGCAATGCTGACGGGCGACAGCTATTTCCGCATTACCGATTACGCGTCCGAGGCGGAGCTGTTTTCCGGCGTGGACGCCGTACTGGACAGCTTTTCAAATCTGTAACGCTGCTTTGCCCCGGGATACTTCGCCCTGTCCACCTCCGAAAGGAACATCTCCAACGGTCTGGCGTAAAGCTTTTGCGCTCCGTAGCGCGGGCGGTAGATCATCAGCGTTTCACCCGTTTCCGTATGCTCTGCCGTGCCGATGATGTCATACAGATACTTCTCCGGCTCCGCCGCAAGTGCTTCCTCCGTCAAAAAGCCGCGTTTGAAGTGCTGCGCCGTGTCTCCGGGCCGAAAGCGGTTATCCATCTCCGTGATTCCTGCCTTTCCGAATTTTCACCATTCCTCCGCACCGGGATGCTTCGGTGCGGAGGGATTTCTTTTTCCGCAGATTGAAATGTCTCATTTTAATCTGCGGATCGTATCAGTCCGAAAGCGCCCGGTATGCCGCATCTGCGGCCGCACGGCTCGTTTCCGCAGAGAGAAAGTCTCCGAGTCCGACTTCCGCCAGCGCTTCCGAATATTCCCACCATTCCGTGTCCATTGCGCTGATGCGGAGATAGGTGTCCACAGCGGCATCCCAGTCCGTGAGAGAAAGCGCATAGAGCTCCAGCGCGCCGATCGCCGAAACCGCATAGCTGACAAAGTAGAACGGATACTCGAAATTATGCTCCACCCAGATCCATTCATCCTCCGGCACATCGTAACCGTAGTCTGCGCACAGCTCGGAGAAGATCGCATTGATCCGCTCCGGCGTCAGATCCGTCTGCTCAAACACGCGGCGCTGAAATTCGTCATAGAGCGCTCCGGTGATCACGCTGTCGAGCATATTCATGATGGTATACTCCTCCACGAGCGGCGCAAGGCGTTCCCCGAAAAACACGTCATAATACGGGAGCATCAGCATCTCAAGTCCCTGACTCTGCAGTTCACACAGGTCGTTGTCCGGCATACCGAACAAAAGGTCGCCCGTGGTATAATATGCGTTCGTAAAGTGCCCGAATTCGTGAAACATCCCCAGATAGTCAAAATAACCGTCCGCAGGCGTGAAGAATATGTACGGCTCATTCCAGTAGTACAGTCGCGTGGTAAACCCGATGTCCGCCTTTCTGCCGTCGTAACCGATATCATACAGGCCGTAGTCCCGCATATAGTCAAACGCCGCGCCGAGTTCGGGTGCGATCTGCGGCAGGACTTCGCCCATCCGGTTCAGGATCGTCTGTTCGCTGCAGTCAATGTCCGCATACCAAAGCCGATCCGTGTCTTTGGTAACCTTTTCGCAAACCGCTTTATAAACCGGGACGAAGTATTCCCTGACATTTTCGGCAAATCGCGCCGTATCCTCGGCCGTATAGAATTTATAGTAGAAGTTTTCGTAGGCATAATCCGCATAGCTTGCATATCCGGCACTTTTTGCCGTTTTCCTGCGCAACTCCACAAGCTCGATATAAACCTGCGCAGCCTCCTCCGTCTCCTCCCCGGACATCAGGGCATAGTAGCGCTGCACCAGTGCGTTTTCAATCGAAAGCTGCTCGGACGCCTCGGAGTTCTCCGCGAAGCCGACAAACCACGCGCAGTAGTCCGCCGGGTATATCTCCGCCATCACGTCCGCATATTCTGATATTGCAAGCGCGTGCATGGCGAGGCAGTAGTCAGTGTTCATCTCATAATACAGATCCGTGCTGTAGGCTTTTTCCTCGGCAGATACGCTGTCCCGCGGATCACGGTAGCTCTCAAGGCCCGCCAGAGTGCTCATGTCAAACACATAGTAAAGCTCCTCCAGAAGGCAGTTATCCAGCTCGTCAAATTCCTCTGCCGTCCCGCCGTTTTCCGCGAGCATCATCAGTTCAAACAGCAGTCTGTTGAAGCAGCTGCGGTCATAATGCTCATATTCGATCTCCGCAAACGGAACATCCGCGCGCCACACCTCATCAAAATGGCTTTCCGCGCCGATAGGCCCGGATGCTTGCGGCGCCGCGAAAGCGCCCTGCCATCCGCCTTCCGCAGGCGCTTCTGTCGGGGACGGGGTGACGATCGGTGTCGGCGCTGCGCCGCAGCCGCACAGCAGCATTGCCGCGCAGAGAATCGCTGTGAAACGAATTTTTTTCAATGATTTCACCATCCTGCTTAAAATAACAAGGAAACTACCGTTCGGTAACGCTTGTAGTACGAAAAACCGTGATAATTACCCATGATGACGGTTTCGGTTATTTTTCCAATATCTTGTAATTATTTGTCATTTGCAACTGCATATTCGGTATATTTTTCTGTTATTTTCATTATTTATGATTATTTCCCGATAACTCACTTCGTCTTATGAACACTTTTGACATATTTTTTTGTGCAATTTCAAAAAACTTGTGCAATTTGTATTGATTTTTTCCAAAAGGTGATGTATACTATAGGTAACCTCAATCAAGAATATACGGGAGGAGGAAAATCCAATGGGCAAGTTTATTATCAAGAACACCAAGGCCGGTTTCATGTTCAATCTTCTGGCGGCGAACGGCGAGATCATTGCCACCAGCGAGGTTTATACATCCCGAGCCGGCTGCAAAAACGGCATTGCCAGCGTACAGAAGAATGCTCCCGTTGCTGCTTTAGAGGATCAGACCGCGCATGACTTCCAGCCAATCATGAATCCGAAGTTTGAAGTCTATGCAGACAAGGGCGGAGAGTTCCGTTTTCGTCTGAAAGCCACAAACGGCCAGATCATTGCAGTCAGCGAGGGCTACAAGGCAAAATCCGCATGCCTCAACGGCGTAGCTTCTGTCCGCAAGAATGCGCCCGATGCACCGATTGCAGACGCATAAAGCAACAATTATGATATCGGCAGTCACCAAAAATAGAAACGAGCCGCTGGTCAGAACAGGCCGGCGACTCGTTTGTTTATTCAGGGGCGCTCTCAGAAAAACTTGTCGATCGCTTTTTGAAATTCCTGAATTGCATCCTCATCGCCGTCCTCTATGGCATGGGAAATGCAGTGTGTTATGTGTTCGCTGATGATTTCCTTGCCGAGTCCCGTCAGCGCGGAGCGCGTTGCGGAAAGCTGCACCAGAACGTCGGCACAGTCCGCATCCTCCTCGATCATCATCTTTACGTGCTGCAAATGCCCGATGACGCGGGAAAGTCTGGCAAGCTGGCGCTTTTTTTCCTCGGGAGAGTGGTGATGTCCGTGGGTATGGGTATGCCCCTGCTCATGCAGATGCTCGTCCCCGCATTCATGCTCAATTACCGCTTCATGGCTGTGCTCGTGTGCCATAGCCGTCCCTCCCCTGAATCTGTTTTCGACGGATATTATACCACATTTCCCGTTCTCCGTGCAAGCGGGGCGGGGGGATGTTTTATAATTCGCGCACCGGCCGCAAAAACTGCAGCCGGTGCGATGTTTTTGATACGCTCCGATTACCAGCGGCCCTTCATTGCGTTGAGCAGAACGTCGCCGACGACAGCGTTGTCCTCCGCGCTGAAAGCGGCGGAAAAGTTGTCGGAAAACAGGATTTGCGCGGCGGCGGGAAACTCATCGTCGCCCTCCCAGAGGATCAGCCGGACGGTCAGCCCGTCCACAAACGGAATATCATAGGAGACGTCGCCCGACCCGGCACGAACGCCGCCCATCTGCTCGCAGGCTTCGCAGAATTTCGGCAGTGCGGCGCCGTAAGTACCTGCCAGACGGAGAATGCAGCGTCCCCGGAACTGCTGGGCATAGACGTTGCCCCAGGGCATATCCGTATACGCAAGCATCGCGCCGCCCGCACGCTGCAGCAGCGTGCCCTCCATAATCAGCCGGGCAAGCAGAATGCGCGTATTGGGTGCGGCGGCAGCGCCGGTATCCTCGAAAACAACCTCCATCTCCGGCCAGGTGACGCTGACCGGACGGGACAGGAGCGTCAGGGAGAATTTCCCGTCAGCATAGGGAACGCCGCTGCGCGCGGACATCTCCTGCGGGTCGGCTGCCGCAAACACGCCGTGGTAATGCTCGGTGGGAACGCCGTTTTTGTGGTCAACAACTTCCATTTTCTCAGTCCTCCGCAAAGAGGGACGCATCCGTGTGGGGCACAAAGCACGCCGCAACGAACTCGTCCATATACCCGGGATGGGTGGAAAGCTCGATATATGTCATATTTCGGCCGAGGTCAAAGACCTTTCCCGGGGTCTCGTCTGACAGCAGCATTGCGCAGGCGCCGGTCAGGGAAGAGTTGCCGATATAGGCATATTTGCTCAGCTCCTGCCGCGGCAGCATACCGATGGAAATGGCCTTGCCGATATCGATCCCGCTGCCGATGCCGCCGGCGATGATAATCTTGCCGATATCCTCCACCGTGAAGTCCAGAGACTTGAGCATCGTACGGATGGCGGAAAAGATCGCCGCTTTTGCGCGGATAAAGTTGTCAAGGTCGGACTCATCCAGCGTAATATCGCTCCCTGTGTCGCTCTCCGCTGCAAAGGCAAGGACGTAAGCGCCGCTGCCGAATTCGTCGTAGCGGATGCGCGGGCTCTCGCGGATGAACTTGCCCTGCGCACTGATCGCACCGGTGCGGAAAAGCTCGCTGATGATGGAGATCAGACCGCTGCCGCAGAGGCCGAGCGGTTTGCCGCCGTCGATAACGCTCAGCGTCGGGTCAAGCGTATCGCGGTCGATCACGCAGGAATCCACGGCGCCGCGCGTTGCGCGCATACCGCAGCCGATGTCGCCGCCCTCAAATGCCGGGCCTGCGGAGCAGGCGCAGCAGAGCATATAGTCGGAGTTTCCGAACACCAGCTCGCCGTTCGTGCCCAGATCGACAAACAGTGTCATTTCTTCTGTGTTCCAAAGCATGGAGGGCAGCACGCCCGCCGTGATGTCGCCGCCGACATAGCTCCCCACATTCGGCGCGAGGATGACGGGAGCATCTGCCCTTGCGGGAAGACCGAGCTCACCCGCCGTTTTGCCGTGCAGCTCCAGGAATTCGGGAACATAGGGTTCCAGGCGGATCGTCTGCGCATCCGCGCCGACGAAGAGATGCTCCATCGTGGTGTTGCCGGCGATCACGATGCGGGCAATATCTTCGGCTGTTTTCCCCGCGCCGCGGCACAGACTTTCAAAAATCGGGACAAGCGTTTCCTCGCGGACAGCGTGACGCAGCCGCTCCTGTCCGCCGGGTTTGGCAGACTGGATGATGCGGTTGATAACGTCCGCACCGAAGCGGATCTGACCGTTGCCCATGCTTGCCTTTGCAAGCACCTTTCCGCTCTCCAGATCCAGCATTGCCGCAGTCACCGTTGTGGTGCCGATATCCACAGCGACGCCGACGCCGGTCTCCCTGCAGCCACGGGTAATGCCCGTGCTGAAAACCTCTTCCAGCGCCGCTTCGTAGCGGGCAAGCTCCTCTTCCGAGCTGAGATCAGCCGTTTTGATGTTGTTGCGGAATGCGCTTGCGGAGGCGGGCACCCAGATCACAGCGTCGCCCGAAACCCGGCTCTGGCACGCAAGACGCCACTGCGCATCATAATCTTCCTGACTCAGATGGGAATTTTTCTCCATCTCCACGCTGCCGGAGATCAGTTTCACACGGCACTTGCCGCAGGTGCCGTTGCCGGAGCAGGGCGCGTCGATGGCAACGCCGCTCCTGCGGGCAAGCTCCAGCAGGTTTTCCCCCTGCTCCGCCTGCACTTTGATATCGGCGCTGTTCTCTACCTTGAAGATCACGGTGTACACTGTCTCACATCTCCTTTATATTTCTCGGAAACCGGTTCCTTTCAAAAACGCCCGGGGAAGCATCGGCTCCTCCGGGCGTAAATAAGACCGGGTATATTCTCTGACAGGATCAGGCGATGGGCTCCAGCTTCAGAACGGGATGCCCCTTTTCCTGAAGGAAGGCATACAGACCTTCTGCATCGGTCGCAATGGTCTCATCGCAGATCATGTCACTGTAATTGTCGATGTTGTAAAGTTCCTTCGCTGTTTTGTTCAGGCGATTCGCAAGGTCGGCCTTGAGTTCCTGAGGCATCCAGACAATGCGGATCACGCCGCCTTCGGCCTTGATGAACTTTCGGGATGCGAGGAAGTGGCGTCCCAGTCCCATAAAACCGGGGGTCTGAACGCCGCCGCCGGTCAGGGAGGCAAGCTCACCGAAACTCATCCCCGTGGGGGTGATGCCGACGTACTCGCGGTTGACCACCACAACGCCGCCGCTCATCGGCTCAATGCCGCAGATGCACTCGAAGCAGCCGCAGCTCGTCATGGGATCCTCGATCAGCGAATAAAGCGAAACCTTCTCAACCGCGCCGTGCGTTGCTTCCGCAACCTTGCGGTTGACTGTTTCATAAATGCCCAGACGCTCGTCCGTCAGCTCCGCCTTTTCAACGGGACGGTTCGGACCGGTGGGCACAAGCTCATAGGATGCTTTTGCATCCAGCCAGGAGACCGCGCCGCAAAGTCCCAGACGCTCCGGCGTTACGACGCAGCAGTGGTTGGGCGCAAAGCTCTGGCACATGGTGCAGGTGTAAAAAGTGTCGACGCTCTCGTCCGTCAGCGCCTGCAGACGCTCGTCACGCGCGCGGTAGCGCGGCAGGGCAAGTTCGTTCAGCACCTTCTCCACCGCCTCGCGGTCAGTGTAGAGTGTGACCTGACATTTGTCGACAACGGAGCCGAATTCGCTCCGGATCATGGAATAAAGGACTTCGGCAAAGTCCTCAAGGCGAAGGCCCTTCTCCCAGCTTGCGCGGCTGATGCGAATACGCAGCAGGTTGCGCTGGCCGGTGTGCATGGCGCCTTCAATATAGTTGAACCAGGCATGGATCTTCCGCTCAATGACAGGTTCGAAGTCCGTCTGCATTTTGCTGCCGCTGACCTCAACGATTACGGCGAGCGACATCCGGACAACGTCCTCGCCGGGGTCGGGAACGGCAGGGCCGATCAGCGTAAGTTTGTGATCCTCCACCTCGTCGGCGGGGCGTGTCACAACCAGCTCACAGGTGCGGCTGTGGTCGGAGTCAAACTCAACGTGCGTTTCCTTTTTGCGGATGATCTCTCCCTCAAACGCAGAGGCGAAGCTCACCGGCAGGGACACGGCTTTCGGCTTGATCCGGATATTGCGAAGCTCCAGAGAGGCGGCGGCAGTCGCGCTGTGGTCGCAGACAGAAACCAGAGCGCCGGGAACCTGCATATCGCCGAGATCAACATCGGCTATCACCGGGAAGCCGAGCGCGATTGCGCCGGCGCCGGCCGCAACCGTCACGCTGTCCGGCGTGCCGAAGGTATTGACAAAGGCGGGAACGCGGTCGCGGGTGTACTGCAGCAGTTCACCGAGGTCACCGGGCGCCACCGCGCCGAAGATCAGTGCGGCGCGGATGGCGACGGTAACGACATGGATCACGCTGGTGATCGTGTGGCCCAGAGGGACCACACGATACTCCAGTCCGGCACGGACTCCCGCATCCAGAACCTGCTCGATGATATCACCGACCAGGAAGGTCAGGAGTCCCTTTTCCTGATATTCGCGGACAATGTCTGCGGCCTCGGCGGCATTTTCCGCCTTGCCGATCATCACGGCAACGCCCGGGATATCGCCGGTAACCAGGGGAACACCCAGCGAACGAATGACAGCGTCGGGAACAAAACCGATTCCGCTTTCGTTTTCATAAGGGGCATCAGAGTCAACATACTTGAGAAGCTCAAGTATTTCGGCTGCAACCGCTGTTGCAAGTCCTGCATTCAGCGCCTCCGTCAGATCCTCCTTGCCGGAGATCAGCGAGCGCACAACGCCAAGACAGGCCGTTAAATCGCCGAGCGTCTGCACCTTTACACCGGTAGCGGCATAAATTGCAGGGCAGAAATAAGCAGTCGACGGAAACGCAGCGGTTTTATCCGCACCAAATTTATCGATAGCAGCATTTACGGCATTTTCTGCCAAACCGGCAGCGGTATTCGCTCCGCCGTAAATCAAATCGGTCAAAGCACTAATGAAACATCGTTCCTTTCACGTCATTAAAATTTTTAGGGGATGTACTGAAATTCCGCAGATCAGATCTCCAGGAAAGAGTCCGCATACAGGGAATTGTTCTTGATGATGTCGGCAGACTTGATGGTCTCCATCAGGCGGACATCGCAGGGGTTGGCAATGGCGGAGGTCAGGCCGCAGTACATCGCCATGGCGACCATGGTGCTGTCCAGAATGGGACGGATGTGCTTCGGGGTCATGTTGGAAACGTTGGACAGGCCGCCGGTGGAGTTCAGGCCCATGTCGGACAGATCCTTGATGAAGCCGAGAACGTCGAGCTGTTTGTCCTGCATACCCTTGATGACGAGGAACAGAGGATCAAACCACAGATCCTCAGCTTCCATGCCCAGACCGATGCCGCGCTCGAGCATCTCCTGGCAGTATGCCATACGCTCGTCGTTATCGGAGGGGATACCGGCCTTTGCGCAAAGAGCGATTGCAATGGCGTCGTTGGCGGCAGCCAGATCAATGTTCTCGATGCGGTCGCCGGCGTCGGCGGAGTTGACAATGGGCTTGCCCTTGCTGCGGTTGTAAACGGAGATACCGGCTTCGATCGCCTTGCGGTTTGCGGTGTCGAGGCAGAGGGGAACATTGTCGAAGTTGCTCTGGAGCAGGGTGACTGCCCACTTCATCAGATCTTCGCCGTTCTTCTCGGCAGGGCCGATGTTGACATCCAGATAGGTTGCGCCGGCAGCGAGCTGCTCTTCGGCACGCTTCAGAATGGGAGCGGGATCCTTCTCTTCCATGGCCTTTTTGATGGAGGGAGAGATGCAGTGAATTCTTTCACCGATGACGATAAATTTACCCATAGTTCGCTGTCTCCTTACTAAAAATTACTTGAAATCTTTCATGAACTTCACAAGGCCGGTAGCATCGTTGGGCGCAACGACGATCGTCCAGCCGGGAAGCTGCTCTTCGAGCTCGCCCTTGAGGACGGCTGCCTTGCCGGGAATAATCAGGGTACGATTCTGGATCTTGCCCTCGATATCCTGCTCCTTGAAGAACTTTGCAATGGAGCCGGCGCTGAACTTACCTGCAGCCCATGCGGTCAGGACGGAGTAGCCGCCTGCATCGGAGATGAGCAGGTTCACGGGAACGCCGGAGCGCTCCAGCTCGCCGGAAACGATGAAGTAGGTCAGTGCGAAGTCGACGGTGGTAGCGCAGGGGCTGTTCTCGTCGGCGCCGTTCAGGGCATAGATGCCCGGCTCGACCTTCATGGGTTTCTGAGGATCGGTGAAGATGTTCTGACGCAGACCGAACAGAGGCAGAGCCTGTGCATAGGTCATGCTGTCCATCAGGATGATGGAGCCGTACTTCAGAACGAACATGGAAGCCAGAGCGGTCTGCTTGACAGCGTCGTTGGGAGCGACCTTGGCAACGTTGACGATGGAAGGATAGCCGAAGGTGCGGTCCTTGTCCTTCAGAGCGGCGCGGCGAACCTGGATCGCATTTGCATAAGCGTCCTTTGCGGTTGCGCCGGTGACGTCGAGGACGAGGTTCTTGTAGCCCAGAGCTTCGATCGCAGCGGTGGTGTCATACAAAGCGTCCAGATCCGGAGCGGAAACGCCCAGCAGAACGTCCTTGCTCTTTGCCAGCTCGGTCATTTCCTTGTAGTTCTCGGGGGTTGCGCCGTTGAGGATGGGCTTCGCGGCAGCGCAGAGCTCCAGAGCGGCAGCAGCGGTCTCAGCGCAGGTGCACTCGAGAATGAGCGCTCTGCCGTGACCCATGGCCTTCTTGACCAGCTCAAGATAAGCGTCCTTGTCGCCGCTGAACTTGAGGTTCAGAGCCTCGGTGTACATATGTTCGCCGATACGCTCATAGCTGACCTTCTCAACCTCGGCGATGCGCTCGTCGAAGCAGCCGGCGCAGACATTGACGCCGAACACGCTGTGGGACACGAAGGTCTTGTCGTGACGGAAGAGAACGGTCTCGCCGCCGAGGGTCTGCTCGGTCTCACCGGCGCCGAACTTCAGGGTCTTCATTGCGGGAGCGTTGGCCTCGTTCAGAGTTGCCTTTGCTTCCTCAGACATATGGGGGCACTTGTCGATGCCGATTGCGCCCTGAGCGACCTTCATGGAGAAAGCCATGCAGGTGGGGTTACCGCATTCCTTGCAGTTGGTCTTCGGGGTAAGCTTGAAAATATCCAGTCCTTTGAGTGCCATAGTAAACTTCCTCCTTTCTTAGGTCAGGTCCGCAATCAGAGCGGAAATGGTCTTAACAGACTCGGGGTGACGCAGGATAACAGCGTTGGAGCCGCCGGCCAGGCAGGTGGCAGCGGTGGAAACCTCCATCATAATGCCGCGGGTCTCTCTTGCGCCCCACTCGGGGAAGTCTTCCTCGGAGACGATGGACTCCTTGACGGACCATGCTTCGTCGCAGACGGGAGTGATGATGGGCATCTGCAGCATTGCGTCGTCCTGCGTCAGGGCAGCGCCGCGGACGCGGTCAAGCGTGGAAGCAACGTACTCAAAGCCATAACCGGCAGCGGCAGTGCCGACGTTCATGACATAGGACTCGGGCTTGACGCCCATCTGAGAGATCAGAACGTTGAGCTGCTTTGCCAGGTTGATATCAACCGCAGACTCGGCAGAGATCTTCTGGCCGTAAGCGATGGCGGCGGAAGCGGAGATGGTCTTGTAGTTCTCGGTCTTGCAGGAGATCATGAGAACGTTCTTGCCCTGCAGAGCTTCAGCCAGCTTGTCAAACAGGACGGCGTCCTTCTCAATGTTCTTGCTGCCCTGAATGGCGAGGGGGCATTCGATCGCTTCGGCGACTTCCTTGGCGATGGCAACGCACTCCTCAACGGACTTGTTGGCGCCGTTGGGATCTGCGCCCTCAAGAGACAGAACGACGAAATCGCCGCCGGGCATCTGAGCCGCCTTCCTGGCAATGTCGGCGATGGTCTCTGCGCCTGCATAATATGCGGCGAGAGCGGGGATGGTCTTGTCGTAACCGGAGTCAGTGATCTGAACGCCGATCCGAGCCTTGTTTGCGATGGGTGCGTCAAAGCTGTACAGCGGCAGAACGTTCTCGCCGCCGAGAGTGATCGCTTTGTCGCCGGTACCGATGGTCACTTCGTTGACCGTTGCGGTAAACTTCTGGGGTACACGCTTGAATGCCATAAAGTTTTCTTCTCCCTTCGTGGTTGACTTTTATTTATTTATTTTGGATTATTAAAATAATCTTTCCGCGATTTGAATGACGGCCTGTTTCGCCGGGGAGTCCTCCGGCAGACGGGTCGTCGCCCTGCCGTCGCAGTCGTATTCGTAAACCAGCTCATCCTGCGGGATGACGCCGATGAGCTCCAGACCGTACTTGTCGATCTCTTCCTGTGTTCCGGCATTGAGCTTGCCGTCCGGCGCGCGGTTTACGATGAGCGCCACTTTTTTGGGGTGCATATCGCATTCCTTCACCAGCTCCGCGATGCGGGCAACCGCCTGAACGCCTCTACGGGAGCAGTCGGAAACCAGAACGATGTAGTCCACCGACGGCAGAATGCCGCGGCTGATATGTTCCATGCCGGCCTCGTTATCGACGACCATGTAGCGATAGCCGTTTTCCAGTCTCTGGAGTTGGGTCTGCAGCAGACCGTTAACGTAGCAGTAGCAGCCCTTGCCCTGGGTGCGTCCCATGACCAGAAGATCAAAGTCGTCCTCTTCCACCAGTGCGGAGCCGAGCTTGCAGTCCAGATAGTCCTGCTTGGTCATGCCTGCGGGAATGGGGCTTTTTTCCACAATGTCCGCAGAGGCGATCTCCTCGCGGATGTCGCCGAGCGTGGTTTCCACTTCGACGCCGAGAACCTCGTTGAGGTTGGAGTTCGCATCCGCATCCACGGCGAGCACGGGGCCCCTGCCGTTCTTGCAGAGCCAGTCGATCAGCATACCGCAAATTGTGGTTTTTCCGGTGCCGCCCTTACCGGCGACAGCAATCGTGCAAACGGCCATGACAGCCTCCTTTGAAAATCTGAAAGTAGTGTTTCGCTCAGTCCTCCGTGTAGCTGAAGCGCTGATGCAGCCCGTCCGTCATCACATCAAAGATCACGCCGTCCTGCGTCGGGATCCGCTCCACGGTGATCTCCGTTCCGACAAGGCCCGCCCGCAGGTGCGCCTCGGGGTCTTCGGTTTCCACCTCGCTGACGAACACATCCCGCATCTGATTGCCGGAGCACTTGTTGAATATCTCACGGATCAGTTCGTATCTCATTTTGCGTCCTGCATACTCTCGATGATGATCTGGTTTTTCACCAGATCCACGGACTTCACCGTACCGAACAGCACGGTCTCAAGACCCATAATATCCGTGAGGGTGATGCGGCTGCCCTCGGCACGGACGCCGCTGACATATTCCGCCATTTTGGTCTGCTCGCCGTTCTGCATCTGATAAACTGTGGAAAGGCACATACGATCTCACTCCTGCTGCAGTTTTTCCAGCGCGGACGCCAGAAGCACATTGCCCTCGTTGAAGCGGTCAACCGCCTCGTCGATCAGCAGCGCCGCCTCGCTCTTTCCGCTGGCCTCCAGCTTGTGACAGAGCTCATGCAGCTCCTCCGCATGGTGGCGGTTGTGATCCAGCATATAACTCATCAGCGCAGTTGCCTGATCCTGACTGTCAAACGCGGAAACGTCCCCATGCGAATGCGTGTGCGTATGGGAATGGGAATGCTCGTGCTCATGTGCATGGGTGTGAACGACGCCGTCCTCATGGATATGCTCGTGCGTATGCTCATGGGTGTGCATATGCTCATGTTCGTGCTCGTGCATCATAATAAACGCTCCTTTCACCGTTGATTTTCCAATAGCATTTACGTTGGCACATTCGTTTATTCATCATAGCACATTGTTATAAAAAAATCAATTATGAGCTGATTATTTTTGTAATGCAAAAAAGGTCCGCCGCAATGACGAAGCATTACGGCGGGCTCTGTATTACAAGGATTATACGCGCTTCCACTTTGCGCCGTTGGGAATATCTGTCACTTCAATCCCGGCGTCCTTCAGCTCATCGCGGATGCGGTCGGCCTCGGCGAAGTTCTTTGCCTTTTTCGCATCGCGGCGGGCAAGGATCTTCGCGGTGATCTCCGCGTCCTCTGCCCCGTCCTCGGCGATGACGGCGAACTCCACGCTCTTGGCAGCCGCGGCAGCCTTTGCGTCCGCTTCGCGCTTTTCGATTGCCTTGTCGATCAGGTTCAGACCCAGAACGCGGTCAAAATCGTCGATCGCGGCAAGCTTGGTGTCGTCAGTCGTCTTTGCCTTCAGCACGTCATACAGCGCGGTAACGGCGAGCGAGGTATTCAGGTCGTTGTCGAGCGCGGCGGTAAACTTTTCCTTCAGTGCATAGAAATCCTCCGCAACGACCTGGCTGCTGCCCGGCTTGAGCGCAGCGATCTTGGCGATCAGCTTCTGATAAGCGCCCTGCGCATTGTCGAGGTTTTCCCATGTGAATACCAGCACCTTGCGGTAGTGGCTCTGCAGGCAGAAGAAACGGTAGGCCAGCGGATCGTAACCCTTTTCCTCCAGCAGCGAGACGGTCAGGAATTCGCCGCTGCTCTTGCTCATCTTACCCGTGCCGGTGTTCAGATGCAGAACGTGCATCCACCAGTTGCACCAGTGGTGGCCGAGGTAGCTCTCGGACTGCGCGATCTCGTTGGTATGGTGGGGAAAAGCGTTGTCGATGCCGCCGCAGTGAATGTCCAGATCCTCGCCCAGATGCTTCATGGAAATGCCGGAGCATTCGATGTGCCAGCCGGGATAGCCGGTGCCCCACGGGGAGTCCCATTTCAGCGCCTGATCCTCGAACTTGCTCTTGGTGAACCACAGCACGAAGTCGTTTTTGTTGCGCTTGTTAGTGTCCTCCTCCACGCCCTCGCGGACGCCGACGGCC
>JAZQNZ010000043.1:0-3168 GCA_045627665.1 Oscillospiraceae bacterium | reverse complement strand
GGGTGCCCGCTGCGGAGCTTTTTCTCGCCCTTCGGCGTGATTCTGACTTTTGTGTAAGGCCGCTCCATCGACTGCTCCTCCGACTATTTCCGTAAATTGCAGCTTATTATACTCCATTGCGGGGCGGACGGTCAATCTTTTGATTTACAAGTTCCGCACGCCGTGATAAAATTCATACAGGACAAACCAACGCACCGTCACGCGTGCCGCGCAAAAACCGTGCCGCGTGCAAATCGGAAAGGAGCAAATGCGATATGGACAAGTATCTCGGTGAAAGCATTCCCAAGCTGGGCTTCGGCCTGATGCGTCTTCCCAAGCTCGGCGGCGAGAACGAAATCGACATCGAGCAGGTCAAGCAGATGGTCGACCTGTTTATGGATGCGGGTTTCACATATTTTGACACCGCATACGGCTACAATGCCGGCGCGAGCGAACGCGCTGCAAAGGCCGCACTGGTGGACCGCTACCCGCGCGACAGCTTTACGATTGCGACCAAGCTGCCCGCCTGGATGGCAAAGGACAAGGCCGACGCGGAGCAGATGTTTTACACCTCGCTCGAGCGTACCGGCGCCGGTTATTTCGACTTTTATCTTCTCCACAATCTCGGCCCGGGCCGCACGGAGAAATTTGAGGAATACGGCATCTGGGACTTCCTGAAGCAGCGCAAGGAAGAGGGGCTGATCCGCCACCTCGGCTTTTCCATGCACGACAGCGCGGAAGCGCTGGACGCCGTCCTGACCGCCCATCCGGAGATGGAGTTTGTGCAGCTCCAGATCAACTATTCCGACTGGGAGGACGGCAAGATCCAGTCCCGCCTCTGCTACGAGACCGCGCGAAAGCACGGCAAGCCCGTTATCATCATGGAGCCGGTCAAGGGCGGCTCGCTTTCTGTTCTGCCGCCGCAGGCCGCCGCGCCGCTGAAGGCGGTGCGCCCGGATATGTCGGAGGCTTCCTGGGGCATCCGCTTCGCCGCCTCACTGGAGGGACTTGTGACCGTTCTGAGCGGCATGAGCACTTTGGAGCAGGTGGAGGACAACATCCGCTTCATGCGGGAGTTTGAGCCGCTGCGCGATGACGAACGCGCCGCGCTTGCGGAAACGGTCAGCTACCTGAAATCGCTCCCCACCGTTCCCTGCACCGGCTGCGGCTACTGCACCAAGGGCTGTCCGCAGAAGGTCAACATCCCCGGGATCTTCGAGTCGTTCAACCTCTACAAGGTCTACGGCAACGCCGCCACCGCAAAGAACACTTACGGCTTTGCGACCCACACCGGCGTCAAGGCGCAGGACTGCATCGGCTGCGCCCAGTGCGAAAGCGTCTGCCCGCAGGGCATCTCCATCATCGACGAGCTGAAAAACGCCTCCGCCATTCTCGACAACTGAACGCGCATTTTTTAAAAGCGCAGAGACTTTCCCGTCTCTGCGCTTTTCCTTATTTCTCCCGCTCCACCGCCGTGACGGTCAAAACGCCGTCCGACACGCGGAACTTCACATTGCAGCCGCTGAAATCCATGCCGTAAATGCGCTCCGCGTCCTCCTGATAGCGCGGGCGCGGGTCGTGGGCAAGCACACCGCGCAGCGCGTCCCGCTTGTCCGCAGGCACCTTCTCCAGCAGCGCGGCAGGAAACTCCACGGGAATCGTCTCCGGCCGTTCGGAAGCGAACCCGCCGAGCGCCTCGGGGCGGCAGTCGGCATAGGGGGCGTAGGGCTTGATATCGAAGATGGGCGTCCCGTCCATCAGGTCTGCGCCCGCAACGTCGATCACCGGGCCGAGCGTTTCGTCCGACCGGACGGCAAGGATCTTTACGCACGAAAGTCCGAGTGGGTTGGGCCGGAACGGCGAGCGCGTTGCGAAAACGCCCATGCGCGTATTTCCGCCCAGCCGCGGCGGGCGCACCGTGGGCGACCAGTCCCCGCGCACGGCCTCGGAAAACGCCCAGATGAGCCACAGATGGGAAAAGCCCTCCATTCCGCGCAGCGCGTCGGCACTGCGGTATTCCGGCTCAAAGACGACCGTTGCGGTCAGTTCCTCCACCAGACCGCTCTGGCGCGGAATGCCGAATTTTGTCTTGAAATCGCTGCGGATGCGCGCGATCACTTTCATTTCATAAGTTTCCATAGTCTCTCCATATCCTCCGGCAGCGGCGCTTCCGCCTCGACGGTTCTGCCCGTGATCGGCTGCACAAGGCGCAGGCAGGCGCTGTGCAGCGCGGGGCGTCCGATCTCCGCCGACGCCGTCCCGTAAACGCGGTCGCCCGCAACAGGGCAGCCGAGCGACGCAAGATGCACGCGAATCTGATGCGTCCGTCCCGTATACAGACGCAGGCGCACGAGGCTTCTGCCGCCGCGCTGTTCGACGACCGTATAGTCCGTCCGCGCGGGCATACCGTCCGGCGCGGTGCAGAATCTGTTTTTCGCCGCATCGTCCTTTTTCAGCGGAAGTATGATGCTCCCGCGCTCCGCCGGCGGCGCGGCGTCGGTGATTGCAAGATACTCCCGCACGAATTCGTCCGTGTGCAGGATGGTGCGCAGCCGCTCGTGGGCGTAGCCGCTTTTTGCGACGACCAGCACCCCGCTCGTTCCGCGGTCAAGCCGCGTGACCGGGTGGAAGGCGCAGTCCGTCCCGCGGCAGGCCGCCAGCGCGTTGGCAAGGGTGACGTCCCCGCGCTCCGCGCGCCCGTGCGTCGCCATGCCTGCGGGCTTGTTCACGATCAGAAGATCCTCGTCCTCGAAGAGGATGTCCAGCGGATACGGCATCGGGACGATCCCCGTTTCGCAGGGCAGGTCGCCGACCTCGACGCGCAGGAGATCGCCCGCGCGGACACAGTCCACCGTCCGGCAGCGCACGCCGTTGAGCGTGATGCCGGTCGGGCGCAGCTTCACCGCGGCGATCATCCCCGCCGGAACGTGCAGCGCGTGCAGCAAAAGGCTTTTGACCCGACGCCCCTCCTGTGCGGGTGTGACCGTCAGTTCCAGCGTTCTCATACAATCTGCGCGCCGTTGAGCGCGGCGTAGACGAGGGTTTCCCCCTCATAGCGCAGCTTCAGCGAGAAAAACGGCGCGTTTTCCTCCAGCAGCCGGAGAAAGATCCGGTCGCCCTCCCACTGCGGCAGTGCGGCGAAGTCCGCCTTGAAGTCGGAGGCCAAGCGGTCTTAGGAAGACAAGCAAC
>JAZQNZ010000042.1:0-7660 GCA_045627665.1 Oscillospiraceae bacterium | reverse complement strand
CGTCCCGCCGAAGCGGACGCGCTCGGAGATGGTATCGCGCGTCGTACCGGGAACGTCCGTGACGATGGCGCGCTCATAGCCGAGCAGCGCGTTCAGCAGGGAGCTTTTGCCCGCATTGGGACGGCCGACGATGGCAGTCGGGACGCCGCCGGTCATCACCCTGCCGCGTGCGAAGCTGTCAGCCAGACGCGAAAGCGCACCTTCGGCAGTGCGCAGATCTTTCAGGTACGCCAGCAGCGAAAAATCCTCGATGTCCTCGTCGGGATAGTCGATCACCGCATGGTAGTGCGCGGAGATGTCCTTCAGAAGATCATAGACCGCATCCGTCTGCCGCGTGATCGCACCGCCGAGCTGACCTGCGGCATTTTTCGCAGCCTCGGCGGTCTCGGCATGGATGAGGTCAATGACCGCCTCAGCCTGCACAAGGTCCATGCAGCCGTTGAGGAATGCGCGGCGCGTAAACTCCCCCGCCTTCGCCTGACGGGCGCCGGCGGCAAACAGCGCCTCCAGTCCCTCCCGCAGGACGGTCGGACTGCCGTGACACTGCAGCTCGGCGGTATCCTCGCCCGTGTAGCTGTGGGGCGCACGCGAGACGGTGCAAAGACAGATGTCGATCCGCTCGCCGCATTTGTCGTGCAGCTCCCCGTAAACCAGCAGGCGATCCGGCCGCTCGTGCATCGGTGCGCCGGCGAGGGGCGTGAACACCTTTTCAACAACGGAAACGGCGTCGCTCCCGGAAAGACGCAAAATGCCGATCCCGGCAAGCACGCTGCCGGAAGAGATTGCCGCAATGGTGTCGGACATAGATCATGCACCTCTGTTCTGAAAAAAAATAAAACCCTGTCACAAAATCAGAGCGGGCGCTGCGCCCGCTCGGGAGTCTGTGATTTGATCTGTGGAAAACAAAACTGCCGTATCAGTCCATTGTGAAGGAAACGCGTGCCGACGGTGTGAACATCCGGTTCATGATCGTCGCAACCTCTGCACGGGTGATGGTACTGTCCGCGCCGAAGGCATGGGCAAGGTGCGTTCCGTCCGCAGTGTAGCCCGTGAGGATGCCGGCAGTATAGAAAGTGTAAACCTGCCTGGCAAGGGGTGCATCCGTCGCAACATCGGGGATCGCACCATCCATAATCAGGTTTTTGCGAGTGTACTCGCGCTCAGGCAGAGCGTTGTAGAAAAGCCGGATGAAGTCCGCACGGGTGATCGCGCCGTCATAATTCTTCGGCGCGTCGGTCATCAGGGAATTGCTCTTTGCATAGTCCGCATACGTCATGTACCACGCGCGCCCGTCCGTCGCGTTCGCAAGCGTCACCGAGCCGTCACGGTAAAGCTGGTGCATACAGGCGGCAAGCTTGATCGCCTGGGCGCAGGTCAGCGTGGATTGTGGGGCATAGGTCGCTGCGGTCATGCCGTTGATGAGACCGCGCTGGTAAGCGCTCGTCACATCGGCATAGTACCAGTCCGTGCGGGAAACGTCCGTAAACGGACAAAGGGAGGTTCCGCTCGCGCCTGCGGAAACGGACAGCACGGCGGAGTCGGCGACCGTCACGGTCACGGAAGCGTCGCCGCAGAGGATGTAGCGGTTGGCGATTCTGGCGTCGCCGCCGGTGGTGGTGCGCCCTGCCGTCGCGTTGATGACGGTGCCGCCGTCCACCCGCAGGTTCGCCCCGCCGCTGAGCAGGATAAACTGCTGCCCGGCGCGGAGGGAAACACTGTCCCCCGCGGCAAGTGTCATCGTTTTCATCCCGGTGCGCGCAGCGGGCAGCGCAGCGGCATAGTCCGAAACGGCATCGGCTGCAAGCGTCTGCAGTCGACGCGCCAGTGCCGGAAAGAACTGCTCCGTCACATAGCTTTCGGAGAGCAGAGGATCATCCGCGCCGCCGGCTGCAAGCGCCGGGCAGGCCGCTGCGGTCAGCAGCGTGCAGACGGTCAGCAGCACCGCAAGGCATTTTTTCAGTTTCATGCGGAGACCGCCTCCCTTCCCAGCGGGACGATTGTCCGGCGGATATCAGACCTCGTCGGAGAGATAATAACTCAGCGCAAGCAGGGAATCGGAAAAATGGATATTCTCCACGATCACGCCGCTGTCGCCCGGATCAAGCTCCGCATCGGTAAAGTTCCAGATGGCCTTGATGCCGGAGTCGATCAGCTCGTCCGCGACTAGCTGCGCGTGGTCGCGGTTGATGGAAAGAATGGCGATATCCACATTATTTTGGCGGATAAAGTCGCGCTGGATCTCGGCATCCGCAATGGTAATATTTGCGATTTTCCTGCCGACGAGCTCCTTGCGGATCTCAAAGGCCCCGAGCAGGCGGAAGCCGTAGTGCTCAAAGTTAAAATTCTCAATCAGAGACTGACCGATCCTGCCCGCGCCGATGAGAATCACGGAGAAGCTGCGGTCCATGCCGAGAATATTCGCAATCTGGGAACGCAGCGATGCAACATTGTAGCCGTATCCCTGCTGTCCGAATTCGCCGAAGCAGGAAAAGTCCTGCCGGATCTGCGAAGGCGTCAGCCCCATCTGCGCGCCGAGTTCCCCCGACGAAATACGCTCCACGCCCGCCGCAGTCAGCTCGTCCAGCTTGCGTAGATAACGCGGCAGCCGACGGATCACGTTTTTGGAGATGTATGATGATTTACTCATATTTTACGCCTCTCTCCTGCGAAATTGCTTGAAATTCTGTACATTTTTGATTTATTCGTTCATTATACCATCGGCGTCCGATTTATGCAAGACGGCTTTTGCCCCCGACCGTCGGATTTTGTGACCGCCGCCGAAAAACTTGTCCGCGGCAGGTATTGTAAAAGCAGGCGTTCTCTGGTATAATAATTGTTTGTCGCGGGCGGTTGTCCGCGCAGCAGACAACACACCCATAGCTGGAGGACTGCAAACCATGCTGGAACTGAAGCATATCTGCTTTTCCGTTGACTCCCCCGAGGGGAAAACCGATATTATCAACGACATCAGCCTCACCATTGACGACGGCAGGCTCGTGGTACTGACCGGCCCCAACGGCGGCGGAAAGACAACGCTCGCCAAGATCATCATGGGCCTCGTGACGCCGACAAGCGGAAAAATTCTCTGGAACGGTACCGATGTCACAAATATGAGCATCACAGAGCGCGCCAATCTCGGCATCAGCTACGGCTTTCAGCAGCCGCCGCGCTTCAAGGGGATCAAGGTCGGCGACCTGCTGAGCATCGCCAGCGGCAAAAAGCTCCTCAAGCGCACCGAGGCCTGCGCCTATCTGACGCGCGTCGGACTCTGCGCCGCAGACTATATTGACCGCGAGGTGGACTCCTCCCTCTCCGGCGGCGAGGTCACGCGCATCGTGATCGCCACCATTCTCGCCCGGCCGCCGGGACTGATGATTCTGGACGAGCCCGAGGCCGGCATCGACCTGTGGAGCTTTGCAAAGCTCACGGAGACCTTCGGTCAGCTCCACGAAAACCGCGACTCCACCATGGTCATCATCTCCCATCAGGAACGCATCATCTCTCTGGCCGACGAGATTGTCATCATCTCCGGCGGTCAGATCAGCAGACGCGGCAGCACCGACGAAGTTTTCCCGTCCATCATGGCGGGCACGTTCTCCGGCTCCTGCCCGGCAAGACAGTAACAGGGAGGCGCACGGTTATGAACGAAAAGCTGAATGCGGTGGACGCCGCCCTGCTGGAAACCATCGCGGATATGCCCGGCGGCGAGGCAAAGGGCGCCGTCAACATCCGCAAGGACTCCGGCTGCGCATCGCGCGTCACCACCGAAAATATCGACATCAAGACCAAAGAGGACAAGCCAGGTATCGACATCATCATCAAGCCCGGCTGCAAAAAAGAGACCTGCCACATCCCGGTCATCATCACCAAGAGCGGTCTGACCGACACCGTCTATAACGATTTCTTCATCGGCGAGGACGCCGAGGTCACCATCATCGCCGGCTGCGGCATCCACAACTGCGGCGAGGGCGAGAGCCGTCACGACGGCGTCCATACCTTCCACATCGGCAAAAACGCCAAGGTCACCTATGTCGAGAAGCACTACGGCGAGGGCGACGGCAGCGGCAAGAACGTCATGAACCCCGTGACCGTGGCGTATCTGGACGAGGGCGCGTTCCTCAAGATGGACACCAGCCAGATTAAGGGCATCGACTCCACGAACCGCGATACGAAGATCGTCTGCGGTGCCGGTGCGGAAACCGTGATCACCGAGCGGCTTCAGACCCATGGCAGCCAGATTGCGGACAGCCGCATGGAGATCGTGCTCGACGGCGACGATTCCAAGGGCCGCGTCATCTCCCGCTCCGTGGCGCAGGAGCACAGCCAGCAGATCTTCTATCCCAAGATGACCGGCAACGCCAAATGCTTCGGTCATGTTCAGTGCGACAGCATCATCATGGACGACGCGAAGATCAGCTCCATTCCCGCCATCGTTGCCAACAGCACCGAGGCAGAGCTGATCCACGAGGCCGCCATCGGTAAGATCGCCGGCGACCAGCTCCTGAAGCTTGAAACGCTCGGCCTGACCCGCGAAGAGGCCGAAGAGCGCATTCTGAAAGGATTTTTGTCATAATGCAGCGCATCGACTTACATGTGCATACCACAGCTTCCGACGGCACTTTTTCGCCGACGGAAGCTGTTTGTCATGCCAAAGAATGCGGTCTGGCCGCCATCGCCGTCACCGACCACGACACCCACGAGGGCGTACGGGAAGCGCTGGAGGCCGGAGAAAAATACGGCATCGAGGTGGTGCCGGGGATCGAGATCAGCGTGGACTACCGGGGCCGCGGCATCCACATTCTCGGGTATTTTATCGACCCCGATTCCGCCGCCATGCGCACCCTGCTGGACTGGGTGATCGCAGAGCGCAAGCGCCGCAACCGACTCATCGCCAAAGCCATGCAGGATGACGGGATCCCCATCTATGTCGAGCAGCTCCGGGAAAAGTATCCGGACTCGGTGGTAGGCCGCCCCCACTTTGCCGCCGCGCTGGCGGAGCTGGGTCTGGCAGAGAGCGTGAAGGACGCCTTTGACCGCTATCTGAACATGGACTGCAAATACTTCCGCAAGCGGGAGTATATTCCCATTGCGGACGCCTTCTCCGTCATCCGGAACGCGGGCGGGAAAGCCGTCATCGCACATCCCCTCCAGTATCGTCTGCCGGAGCCGGAGCTTTTTGAAATGATCGAAACCCTGAAAGATGTCGGCGCGGTCGGGATGGAGTGCATCTACTCCGGCTATACCGCGGAGCAGACGGAATATCTGAAGGGACTCGCCGCGTCCTTCGGTCTGTGCGTGACCGGCGGCAGCGATTTTCACGGTGCGCGCAAGCCCCGGATTCATATGGGCGAGCCCGCCGTCCCCTACGAGCTGCTGGATCGGCTGAAACGCGTATGAAAAACAATTACGACGTCATGGCAGAACAGGCACGGCAGTTGTTTCTGACCTACGACCCGGCGCCGCTGTGCCGTCGGCTCGGTCTGCCGTTTACCGACGCAGAGATCTCCATTCGCTTTCTCGGCACGGACTATCATATCCGCCGAAGCGACGGCAGAGTATTGGACGATGCCGGGCGGCAGGCAAATTTCAACACGGTGATGTCCGTCTATGATCTGCTGTGCCGCAGCAAAGAAACGCCGATACTGAAAAGGGAATTTGTCCCCATCACGGCGCTGAACCGCATCCACGGCACGCATCCCGTCCACGAAACGCTCAACAATCCCAACGCGGCCTTTTTCGCCGGGCGCACGGCAGCGCTGGCAGAGCTATGCCGCCGACGCGGCGGCACCCCCTGGGGCAAAGGTGATGTGAGCTTCGTCCTCCCGGTATTTGACTTTTTCCCGGTGCGGCTGTGCTTTTGGGATGCGGACGAAGAGTTCCCTGCCAGTCTGCAGTTTTTCTGGGACGCAAACGCGCTGCAGTTCGTCCATTACGAAACCCTTTGGTATATCTCCGGGGAGCTGACCGCCCGGCTGACAGAGGAATTGAAAAACGTCTGTTCACTGTAAGATGAACAGACGTTTTTCTATTACCATATTGCTTTATTCCCAGAATTCTTTTCCGCCGCACTTTTTGACAAGGAACGGACGGAATTCCATCATGCCAGTGTAGCTCGGCAGGATGAATACCGGTTCCGCGGCTGCGGAGATCTCCTCCGTCAACGCTGCGTAGTCCGGCTGCATGGCGGTCTTCTCCGCCGCAACGCCGGCGCGAAGCAGCCGCTCCCGCACTGTCTCCGCGCAGAGACCGGAGAGGGTCACGCTCTGCAGCGGCGCCATTGCCGTGAGACGCTCAAACTTGGCGTCCTCCAGCCAGCTCACATCCGTGCCGTCCGCCGGGCGGTTGTTCGTCACGAACACCAGCCGAAATGGCTCCCGCTGGGTCAACAGGAAGCTGAGCACCTGATTGCCGCCCGCGGCGTTTTTGATGAGCACCATGCGCGCGCCCTGCGCGCCGATGTCGAATTTTTCCATTCTGCCGAAGCCGGGGCGGAATTTTTCCACCGCCGCGGCAGCCGCCGTCGCCGGAAGTCCCATCGCCGTCGCACCTGCGATCGTTCCCGCTGCATTGGCGATGTTGTACTTTGCCGGTTGGTTTACATAAACTTGAAGCTCTGCCCCGCCGACGTGCATCTTGACGCTGCTGCCGTCCAGTCCGAGGCTCAGAAGCTCCGATACGCCGACGTTTGTGGCCGGTCTGCTGCGTCCGCACTGCGGGCAGCGCCAGCCGCCGTGGTGCGCGTAGTTTACATAACTATATTCCAGTTCTCCGCCGCAGTCCATGCATTTCGTGACTTCACTCTCGCCGGGGACGAGACCTTTCTCCCCTGCGGATTCGTCCATGCCGTACCACACGATCGGATTCGGCACGTCCTTCGCCAGCGCGGCGACGATATGGTCGTCCGCGTTGAGCACCAGCGTGGTCTCGGGACTGCCCTCCACGCCCGCGCGGATGGCGGCCAGCGTGTTGTCCACGTCGCCGTAGCGATCCACCTGATCGCGGAACAGGTTTGTCACAAGAAATGCCTTCGGGTGCATCGCGGGCAGATCGTGCTTCGTCCAGCCCTCGTCGCACTCCATGACAGCGTACTTTTTGCGGCATTTGCCGCTGAGGGTGCACTCCGTGACAAGCTCGGTCACGATGCCGCTCATCAGGTTTGCGCCGCTGCGGTTGGCGATGCACGCAAGTCCCGCCTCGGCAAAGGCCTGCTCCAGCATCCGGCAGGAGGTGGTCTTGCCGTTGGTGCCGGTCACCACGATGGTCTCCACGCCCTCGGAAATGACGCTCAGCAGGTTGGGGCAGATTTTCAGCGCGATCTCGCCGGGCTTTGCCGTGCCACCCTTATGCAGCACGCGGGCGACGAGCTTCACGCCCTTGCAGGCCGCGATCGCGGCCGTCACTTTCAGACTCATTGGTAAACGGATTCCTTTTCTGAAGATTAAAGACGCTCGTTCTTCTCAATGTCGAGGAAATATTTATAGGTGTCCACCTTCAGCTCGCCGCAGGCGTCCTCATCGCAGGCGATGATGGCGGCGTTGTGCATCTGCAGCGCGGAGCAGGTCCACATCTGGCTGACGCCGCCCTCAACCGTGGCAGCCAGTGCGCGGGCTTTGTTGTGGCCGCTGATAAGGATCATGACCTCGCGGGAATCGGTGACCGT
>JAZQNZ010000041.1:0-6576 GCA_045627665.1 Oscillospiraceae bacterium | reverse complement strand
CGGGGTGGTCGAGCAGATTGTTCCAGTGATCCATGCCCGCGCCGCCGCAGCCGGAGCGCTTGATGGGTGCCTTGTCCGCCACAGCGACCTTTGCGCCGCGCCGAGCCGCCGCGATGGCCGCACTGCTTCCGGCAAGACCGCCGCCCACCACGAGCACATCGCAGTATATATGCCTGACCTTTCCGTAGCGAAGCTCGTAGGGCCAGGGGAAGCTCCGGCCGTCATACCCTGTCTGATTGGTCATATATTGATGCTCCTATCTATGCTCCTTTTTTGATGCTTTTATCTGTACACCCCCCCTGATGGGGCGGCGTTTTTTATCCGAGGATATAGCCATGCTGCGCCAGAAGCTCCCGTATGAGCTCATAGAGATTTTCCGTCACCTCGGCGCTTTCGTAGTTAAAGACCGTCACCTGTCCGCTCTTATCTGTCAGGGCGAGGCAGGGCTTTATATCCGCGGCGGCGATCAGCGTATAGCGGCCGAACGGTTCGCAGCACCATGTGCCGTAATCGACTTTGTGTTTGCTGCCTCCGTCCTCGCATTCGCCCCGATCGAAGTCCTCCAAAAGGGTAAGGGAGCGGATGGAGGCATAGGGAATGACGCAGACGGTATCCTCCGGCCCGCGCACCGTGATGGCCTCGTCCGTCTGAAGATCGAGCACGACACGATTTCCGGCGCGGAGAAGAAAAACCAGCACGATGACCAGCAGAGTCAGGAGGATCGCCCCTGTTTTTCGCGCACGCAGAGCCATGTTCTGTCCGCCTTTCTTTAGTCTGATGCGTATATTTTAGGGCGTTTTGCCCCGCTCCGTCAAGAAATCACGACACACTTTGACATTTGCGAAACAATTCAAAGGCTGTTGCGTGACAACTTAAACATTGTTCTATGCTATTCTGAAATTGGCAAATGATAGGCTGTGACTTATCAGAAAAGAATAAATAAGGAGAAAATGGAACATGAAAAAGCTACTTGCGCTCATTCTGTCTCTGCTCATGGTGCTGTCTCTGGCGGCCTGCGGCGCTCCGGCGGAAGAAGCCCCTGCGGAGGAGCCTGCCGAAGAAGCGGCGGCGGCCGAAACCAGCGATTTCCCTGGCGCGGTCCTCACCTTTGAGGATGTCAAGGAAGGCGGCGTCACGATCATCTGGACGCTGACGCTCCGCGTGGACGGCAGCTTCTTCCTCGAAGAAAACAACCCCTTTGCGGGCGTTTCCGAGCACGCCGGCGAAAGCTACACCGTCGATGGCGATACCGTGACCTGCGAGGGTCTGGAGCCCTTCCCCATGTCCGACATCTTTAATGTCGAGAGCTTCACCGCGACCTTCAACGAGCAGTTCTTTGCCCCCGAGGGCTATGAGCTGGCCGAGCCCAAATCCGACCATCTGTCCGACTACCAGACCGTCCCCGGCACCTATGCCTACGAAGCCTACAAGGCGGACTTTGACTTCAGCATTTACTGGACTCTGGTCCTAAATGACGATGGCACTTTCACCCTCACGGAAGACAACAGCATGATCGGCAGCCTTGACGAGCACGCCGGCGCGAGCTACGAGGTGGACGGCGATCTGGTCACGCTCCACGGTCTTGATCCCTTCCCCATGGACGACATCTTCAAGAAGACCGATGTTGTGGTCATCTGCGCGGAGGACATGACCTTCATCCCCAAGGAAGCCGTTGTGGATGAGACCGAGGAAGCCGACGCCAGCGATGAGCCCTCCGGCGAGCCTGCGGGTCTGACCTTCAACGATGCGAAGGAAGACGGCCTGGTCATCGTGTGGTCTCTGCTCCTGAATGAGGACGGCAGCTTCACCCTTACGGAGAACAACCCCTTCCTGGGCGCGACCGAGCATACGGGCGAAAGTTACACCGAGGACGGCGACACCGTGACCCTCAGCGGTCTCGATCCCTTCCCCATGTCCGATATCTTCAATGTTGACAGCATCACCGTCACAGTCAATGCCAAGCACTTTGCACCCGAAGGCTACGAGCTGGAGGAGGTCGTGATCTACAGCTTCGAGGAAGAAAAGGCGGATACCGGCCTCGTTCTCAACTGGACGCTGGAGCTTCTGGACGACGGCAGCTTCATCCTCACCGAGATCAACCCCAACTTTGCCGACCCCAAGGTATACAACGGCAGCGAGTATGAGATCGACGGCGACACCATCCACTGCGGCCACATGGAAAATGGCCCCGCCATGGGCGACTGGGCTGTGGAGACCGACGGCTTTGACGTGACGGTGGACGCGGAAACGATGACCTTCGTTCCCGTCGTCTGATCGCATCCGGCATAGCATATCAAAAGGAACTCCCCCGGGAGTTCCTTTTTGTAATAGGAGAGAATATAGCATGAAAAGAACTGTTTTGGCATGGGTGCTCCTTGCCGTTCTGCTTCTGACCTGTGTCGGATGCGGCGCTTCGGCAGATCCGGAGACCGCCGCCGCAAAACCCTCGCCGGTCGCGGAGGAGCAAACACCGATCGAAACGCCGGAACCGACACAGGAGCCGACGCCGGAGCCGACGGTATCCAAAGACAACTGGGTCGAGCTGAAAGCCGGAGCGGGTGTCGGAACGATAGACTTTGACCCGTCCATTTTCCCGACCGAGGGCTTCAGCGGCGTTATCAACGACAGTCCCCATGTCCGCATTCTCCTGCTTGAAGCGGGACAGCGGGCGGCAATTGTCGCCTGTGAGCTGGTGAACACCCCCGCGACCGTGATCGAGGCCATCCGGGCGAAGATCGCGGAGCGGGCGGAGGTGCCGGAGGAAAACATCTGGGTGCACTCCACGCACGCCATCACGACTCCGCATGAGCCCGGCGACGAGGCTGTGCTGGCGGCGGCGGACGCTGCGCTTGAGCAGGCGCTCGCCTCCTTCGCTCCGGCAATGCTGGGCGTGGGCACGGCGGAATGCGATGTGAATGTCAACCGCAACATCGAAACGCCGGAGGGTATCGTCGGCGGCCCGTACTACGGACGCGGCGGCACCGGCTATTCCAACAAGACCATGACCCTGCTCCGCTTCGACGGCGAGGACGGCACGCCCATCGCCTTCTTCCTCAGCTACGGCATCAAGCCGACCGCCCTCGACAATTCGGAGATGGACGCCGGTACTCGTGTGATCTCCTCGGATGTGCCCGGCAAGGCCTGTACGATGGTGGAGGAGACGTTCGGAGCGCCCTGCCTGTTCTGCATGCCCGCCGCCGGCGACCAATACCCGCGGGAAATGACGATGTTCTATGACCTCAACGAGGAAGGCACCCACATGGTGGAGCATGACCTCGGCGTGGAGGCAGGGCTGGAGATCATGAATCGCCTCGGTGACGAGATGGGCACGGTCGCTGTCGAGCTGGCCGGAAGCATCGAGTGCGGCGAGGATCGCTCCTTTGTGGCGGGCGCGTCGGACAGCTTCACCGCCTCGGAGCGGCGCATGGCGCAGGTCAGCGAGGTGATGGTCGATGTATCCGTTCTGGCTCTGGGCGATGTCGCCTTTGTGGGCTTTAAGCAGGAGCTGGACGCGGCGACGGAACAGGAGATACAGGAGGCCTCCGGCTTTGAGCATACGCTTCTGATCTCGTTTTTGAACGGCGACGGCAAGTATATGCCCCACGATGCGGCCTACGATCTCAACGGCGGCAAGGGGAGCTACGAGGTTTTGAAATCGGGCTTCGAGCGCGGCACTGCGGAGTGCCTCGTGAGCTTGGCTGATGAGCTTCTGCAAGGCTTGCGATAAGCAATAAAAACAGCGGCTGACCCGAGCGTTTTCGGGTCAGCCGCTATTTTGTCGGATGTAATTATCGGTAGATTTTCGGGGAGGCGGAGGCGATGACGGTGTCCGTGCGGAGCGTTGTGATCTGGCGGACGCCGACCGTGTCGGTGTGAGCATCCGTGTCGAGCTCGGCGATCACGAAGCTTCCCGCGCCGGAGCCGCGCTCCGCTCCGCTGCGGAGAGCGGGCGTGTCGCTGATGTAGAGATTCGTGACGGAAGCTTCCAGCGGCGTTTCGCCGTCGAAGAATTCATAGGGGTCGAGAACGATCTGAATGTCCTCCCGCACCGTTCCGTCCAAACCGATGATATCATCCCCCCGAAGATTGGCGATGAGACCGCTCATGTCCGCGTCGTATTCAACCGCGACACCCAACAGCCGACCGCTGTCATCGCAAAGCGCGGTCACGCTCTTTATCGCGGCGGCGGACACGCCCGTGTCCCAGCTCATGCCGTCGGGAAGCCAGCCCGGCGCGGCATCGGCCACGGTGCCCATGTTGAGCCAGCAGGTGTTGTAAAGCTGTGTTCCGGCACCGGGCTGCGCGGTCAGGTAATAGAGAGGGCCGCCGTCGGCATCCGTGAAGTGGAGAAGCCGTTCTTCGCTCTTTATCTGCTCTGCGGCGGGGACGAAGGGCTTGTTGATGTCGAGCTTTTCGCGCCTAATCTCGCTTTGACGATCCTGCCGGAGCAGCCACTCATATCCCGCCATGACCTGCCGGCAGGTATAGCCGTTGACCCCGTTTTCAAAGCTGACCCATTTGATGCCGGTGTCGCCCTCCCGGGCCAGATACTCCGCGATATCCGCGTCCCGCTCGGACAGCGAAAGCGCGGCGCTGACATGATGCTGCTCCACGCGCTCACCCGTAAGGTCCTCGTAGAGATACGCAAGCTCCTGCCATGTGTCGTTGGAGAGGGCGTTGCCCTCGCGGTTCATGATGAGGATGTTGTCGTCGGAGATGAGATAGTAGTAGTTGTTGGGGTCGTGATTTTCGTAGACGGGCTGACCGTTTGTATCGAGGGAATAGTCCCATGTCAGATGGTCCTTGACGCGGGGATAGTGCATAGGGGCGCTTGCGGCGGTGTCTGGCTCGCTTGCCTGATTGCGGATGAAAAGCGTGTCCTTATAGTAATTCTGGCACCACTGATCCTCGTAGAGCATGAGACCCGCGAAGTAGTTGTCGCGGTTGCGGTTTGTTTCCAGCAGCACCATGCCGCCGACGGACTGACCGGAGCCGTAGATATGATCTTTGTCCACGCTGTAGGTGTCCGCCAGATAGTCCCAAAGCTGCACCAGTGCCTCATACTCGGCGGGGGAGCAGCCGTTATCGTCCACACGCGCCGTCACCACCGGCACGACGACGATCAGACCGTCCAATCCGTGCGCGTCCCGCACAAGCTGCTGCGCCCAGTCGGAGGCGTAGACGGAGGGACTGCGGGTCTCGAGCGCCGACACAACGGGGTGGGTGTTCTCAACAGTAGCGGGGTTATCGAGAACGACCATGGCGTAGCGTCCGTCCTCGTGCCAGTCCTCCGGCAGATACAGGCCGTAGCCCAGATGACATTCCACGCTCTCGCCGCTCTTTTCGTCGAAGCAGTCATAGGCGACGAAGGAGGGGCCGTCGGCTCCGTAGGGCTCGGGGTAGTCGGTAAACCATTGGAAACTCTCGACCTCCGGCACGATGAAGCCGTCGTTGTTGAGCGTCGGACGCTGGTTCAGGCCACCGGAGTAGTTGCGAAGCGTTTCCGTGTTGGGCGCGATCATGGCATTGTCGGCGGTCAGCACACGCTGCTGCTTCACGCCGCAGATGAGAGCGGTGGCGAAGTTTGACTCCGCGCCGCCGAGATAGTCGTTGTAAAGCTCGACGATCACATAATTGCCGGAGCCGCTGCCGCCGGTCTCCGATACGGCGGGCTCGTCGTTGACATAGACGGCGGTGACGCTGCCGAGCTTGCCGCTGCCGAGGTTTTCGGCGGACTTGACCGGCGAGGTCTCGAGCTCATACAGGTCGGCGCTCACATCCGCGCCGGTCAGATCGGTGCAGTATTTGAGCGCGATGGCGCGGAGCCTGACACCGTCAATATCCACGCAGCCAATTGCCGTGACGCTTTCGATGGCAAAATCCGCGCCGAAAAGCTGCGGCGACGCGCTCGCCTCCGGCTCCTCCGACACTTCGGCCGCCGGCGCTCCGCAGGCACAGCACAGCAAAAGGGAAAGACAGCAAATCAGCAGAGTGATGATCCGTTTCATTTCGCACCTCACTTGCTCTGGGCAAACAGCCATGCGCGGAGAACGGACTGCCGGAAGGCGTAGTCAAAGGAGGCCATGTGCTCGCGCATTCCGCCGTCCTGCCCGGGCTTGCCGACTACGGAGCCGATCTGCCAGGAGATAAAGTTTATATCATTTCCTTCCGCCAGAAGCGTCAGTGCCTGCTCGTTGAGGGAAGCCTGATCGTCCTGCGCGTTCCACACGGCTTCGCCGTAGGGAATGCCGGCGTCGGCGAGCATTTGCTTGACCTCCGCCATGCCGGCGCTGGCTTTCTGGTCGCCCTCGGCGGCAAAGTAGACGAATTTGCGGTCCTTCAGACCCTCCAGCTCGCCGATGTTCCACTGGCCGTCCACGAAAAGGCAGGCGGCGTAGAGATCGTCATACTTCGCGTCGAGATACAGCGAGACCATGCAGCCCATGGACTGCCCCATGCCGTAGAGCCGATCCGTGTCCACATCGTAGCTTTCGCAGAGCATACGGATGAGATTGGCGGCGGCCTCGACATAGTCCGTGATCTCCTCGGAGCCGCTGTTGTCGTCGATGATGGTGG
>JAZQNZ010000040.1:0-3881 GCA_045627665.1 Oscillospiraceae bacterium | reverse complement strand
GACTGCGGCCCTTCAAAGACCTCGTCCGTGACCTCCATGCAGTCAATGCCGAATTTCTCATAGATCTCTTTGCCGGTGGAGGTGTTCAGATCGTGGAAGGCGGGCAGGCAATGCATAAAGCGGCACTGCGCTCCGGCATTGATCAGAAGCTTTTGAATTACCTGATAGGGCACCAGGTCGCTGATACGCTCTTTCCAGACCTCGTCCGGCTCGCCCATGCTCACCCACACATCCGTGTAGATCACGTCGGCGTTTTTCGTCGCCGGCATCGGGTCGGTGATGAATTCCAGCACGGCGCCGGTCTCCTTTGCGATCGCCTGACACTGCGCAACAAGGGCCTTGTCGGGGAAATATTTCTCCGGCGCGCAGGCTACAAAGTGCATCCCCATCTTGGCGCAGCCGACCATGAGACTGTTGCCCATGTTGTAGCGGGCGTCGCCCATGTAAACCAGCTTGATGCCCTGCAGCTTTCCGAAGTGCTCCTGAATCGTCAGGAAGTCCGCAAGGATCTGCGTCGGGTGGAATTCGTTCGTCAGACCGTTCCAGACGCGAACGCCGCTGTACTGTGCCAGCGCCTCGACGATCTCCTGGCCGTAGCCGCGGTATTCAATGCCGTCAAACATTCTGCCGAGGACGCGCGCGGTGTCCGCAATGGACTCCTTTTTGCCGATCTGGCTGCTCTTCGGGTCAAGATAGACCGGGTGCATTCCGAGGTCGGCCGCAGCGACCTCAAAGCTGCAGCGCGTACGGGTGGAGGTCTTTTCAAAAATCAGTGCGATATTTTTCCCCTCATGCAAGCGATGCGGGATGCCGGCCTTTTTCTTTGCCTTCAGGTCGGCGGCAAGCTCCAGAAAGGCTGTGATCTCTGCGGGCGTAAAGTCCAGCAGCTTTAAGAAATTTCTTCCCTTCAGGTTTTCCATTGATTCATTTCTCCCTTCAAAGGACTTTGGCAAGGAAGGATTTCAGACGCTCGCTCTTCGGTGCGCCAAAAAGCTCTGCGGGTGTCCCCTCCTCCACGATGGAGCCGCCGTCGAGGAAGATCACGCGGCTGCTCACCTCGCGGGCAAAGCCCATCTCATGCGTCACGACGACCATGGTCATACCCTCTGCCGCCAGCTCCTTCATAACGTCCAGCACCTCGCCGACCATTTCCGGGTCGAGTGCGCTGGTCGGCTTGTCAAAGAGCATGACGTCCGGCTCCATGCACAGTGCGCGCACGATGGCTACGCGCTGCTTCTGTCCGCCCGAAAGCTGGTTCGGATACGCGCTCGCGCGGTCGGCAAGTCCGACGCGGCCCAGCAGCTCCAGTGCCTTGGCCTCCGCCTGCTCCTTCGGCAGCTTTTTCAGCATCATGGGCGCACAGGTCAGATTGCTCAGCACGGTCATGTGCGGAAAGAGGTTGAACTGCTGAAACACCATACCCATCTTCTGCCGGTGGAGATTCAGGTCGACCTTTTTGTCGGTCAGGTCAGCTCCTTCAAAGATGATGCTGCCGCCGGTCGGCTTTTCCAAAAGGTTCAGACAGCGCAGAAAGGTGCTCTTTCCGCCGCCCGAGGGACCGATGATGCAGATCACGTCGCCCTTATTGATCTCAAGGTCGATCCCCTTGAGAACTTCCAGCTCCTTGAAGCTCTTTTTGAGATTTTTAACGCTTATCACTCTTGGCCAACTTCCTCTCAAACGCCCCGAGGATCCCGGTCAGAATCTCAACCAGGGCAAGATACACCACTGCCACCGTCAGGAGCGGATTTACTGCATCGTATGTATTATTGCGGATCAGGTTGCCCGCGCGGGTAAGATCCACCACCGCAACATATCCGGCAACGGCAGTTTCCTTCAGAAGGGCAATCAGCTCGTTGCCGATGGCCGGCAGAATGTAGCGGATTGCCTGCGGAAGCACGACGACCTTCATCGCCTGCAGCTTGCTCATACCGAGACTGCGCCCGGCCTCCATCTGACCGCTGTCCACCGCGTTGATACCGCTGCGGATCAGCTCCGCCATGTAGGCGCCGGAGTTGATGCCGAACGTGATGATGCCGACGATCGTTCCTTCGGAGGACTGCAGGATCACAAAGTAGAACACCAGCAGCAAAACGACGACCGGGATGCCGCGGATGATGTTGATATACCGGTCGAACAGCCATGCAAGGGGCTTCAGTGTCGGTGTGTCCTCGGCGAAGTATTTGACCGTTGCGATCAGTGTTCCGATCACGACGCCGATGCAGAGCGCGCCGAGCGTGATCTTAACGGTGACGCCCAGACCCTCGATCAGCATGGTGTAGTAACCGGAGCTGATGATGGTTTCATAATATTTTGCAAGCCAGGCCGCCAAGGTCAGGCCTCCTTTCTGTCAGGGAAAAAACTTGATTCAGGGCTGGGTGTAGGGTGCGTCAAACTTGTCAAATGCCGCAGCAACGGTGCCGTCCGCGATCAGACCGCTCAGGATGCCGTTGATCTCAGAAACGATCTCTTCATAGCCGAAGGGCATGGCAAAGGCATAGGGCTCGGTGGTCATGGCTTCGCTCAGGATGACGAGTGCGCCGGGATTTTCCGCGTTGTAGGCCTTCACCATCTCGGCGGCGGTCAGATCGTCGATGACCCATGCATCGACCTTGCCCGTAACGGCAGCCATCTCGGCGTCGCTGTTGGCGGCGTAGGAGTTGACGTCATAGCCCTCTGCCATGCAGAACTGCTCTGCCGTGGTGCCGGACTGGACGGAGACCTTCTTGCCTGCGAGGTCGGCCTTGCAGGTGACGGGGCTGTCGGCAGTGACGACAATGGCCTGTGCCGCAAGGCAGTAAGCGTCCGTGAACAGGACGTTCTTCTGGCGCTCGGGAGTCACGGAGATGCCGGAAACGCCCATGTCGAACTTGCCGGCCTGGATGCCGGGAACAACGGAGTCAAAGTCCATCTGCTCGATCTTCAGCTCCACGCCGAGCTTCTCGCAGATCTTGTTCAGAATGTCGATCTCAATGCCGACGACGCTGCCGTCCGCCTGCAGCTCCTCAAAGGGAGGGAAGTCCGGACTGGTGGCGATGACAAGCTGGCCTGCCTGCTGCAGATCCTTGACCGTTTTGCCCTTGCTGCCGCAGCCGGCGAAGCAGAGCACCATCATTGCGACTGCCAGAACGAGGCAGGTGATCTTCATAATCTTTTTCATTGTTTTGTACGCTCCTTAAACATATTTTTTATTTTAATTTGTTTCTGACATAGATGATCTGGGATTCAACGGACTTCTGGGAAGGCCCGCCGGCGCTGATGCGCTTTTTGACGCAGTTCTGCAGATCGAGCGCCTTGTAAACGTCAGCGGAAAATTCCTCGCTGAAGCTTTTGTAAACCGCGAGCGGCAGCGTTTCGAGGACGTAGCCCTCCGTGATGCACTTGCTGACGATCTGCCCGGAGATCTTGTATGCCGTGCGGAACGGCAGACCCTTACGCACAAGGTAATCCGCAAGGTCGGTGGCGTTAATAAAGCCTTCCTGCGCGGCGCGGCGCATATTGCCCGTCCGCACCGTCATGGTGGCGATCATCGGAGCAAACACGCTCAGGCACATCTTCACGGTGTCGCACGCGTCAAAGATGGCCTCCTTGTCCTCCTGCATATCCTTGTTGTAGGCCAGCGGCAGACCCTTCAGCGTGGTCAGCATCGCCATCAGGTCACCGTAAACGCGACCGGTCTTGCCTCGGACAAGCTCCACCATGTCGGGGTTCTTTTTCTGCGGCATGATGGACGAGCCGGTGGTGTAGCTGTCGGAGATCTCAACAAATTTGAACTCCCAGCTGCTCCAGAGGATCAGCTCCTCGGAAAAGCGGCTCAGGTGCATCATCAGGATGCTCAGTGCGCTCAGCAGCTCCACGCAGAAATCGCGGTCGGAAACGCC